>JAFGTL010000412.1 GCA_016934125.1 Candidatus Hydrogenedentota bacterium | reverse complement strand
GGACGAAGAAGCCGTATACGGTGCGCTGGACGCCGTCCTCGACCACTTCGTCACTGATGCGGATGGCGCGGATTGTCTTGGGCCGGAAGGTGGATTCGAGGCGCCAGTAGGCCATTTTGAGCAGCATGACGAGGCGGACGACCTTGATGCCGCCGCCCGTGGAGCCGGCGCATCCCCCGACAAACATGAGGACGACGAGAAGCGTTCGCGAGAAATGGGGCCACAGATCGAAGTCGGCCGTGCAGAATCCCGTCGTCGTCATGATGGACACTACCTGGAACGAGGCATAGCGCAGGGCCGTGCCGAAGGAGTCGTATCCGGCCTTCTGGGCGGCGGCCGCGGCGCCTTCTTCGGTGGCCGGGAATACGCCCTCGCAACCCATCAGGTTCGCGGTGACCGCGAGGGTGCACACGATCAGAATGGCCATGTACACCCGCCATTCGGTGTCCTTCCACGGGGCCTTCCAGTCGCCGCGCAACACGGAGAAATACAGGGCGAAGTTCGAGCCGGCGCACACCATGAAGATAATGATGATGACGTCGACGGCGACGCTGTCGAATCCGCCGATACTGGCCGCCTCGGTGGAGAATCCGCCCGTGGCGAGGGTGCCGAAGGTCTGGCACAGGGCCTCGTAGAGGCTCATCCCGGCGAACATGAGGGCGATGGTCTCGAGCACGGTGAGGCCGAGGTAGATCGTGTAGAGAATCTTGGCCGTGTCTTTGATCCGGGGGCGCAGGCCGCGCGGGTCGGGCCCGGGGGACTCGGAGCGGAACAACTGCTTGCCGCCGGCGCCGAGATAGGGGAGGACGGCGATGAAGAGGACGATGATGCCCATGCCGCCGAGCCAGTGGGTGAAGGATCGCCAGAACATGATGCTTTTGGGCGTGGTGGCGAAGTATTCGACGCTGAACACGCTCGATCCGGTGGTCGTGAAGCCCGACATGCTCTCGAAATAGGCATCGATGGGCCCGAGCACGCCGTTCAGGACATAGGGCAGGCCGCCAAGGCCCGCGGCCACGAGCCAGGAGATGCCCACGAGGCCGAGGGCGTCGCGCTGGTGGAACTGCGGTGAGGCGCGCCGGCCCGCCGCGGCGAGCAGGGCGCCCAAGGCCACCGAGATCACCGTCGAGACAAGCAGGGCCTCGAGGGCCCACCATTCCCGGAAGTACACGGCCCAGGCCGCCGACGGCAGCATGAGCAGCCCGATGGCCGCGCAGAAATAGCCGAGATACTTGGATACGAGGCGGTAATTCATCGTTGCAGGAGCTTCTGGACGGCTTCCAGTGAATCCTGGGCCGCGATCATGACCACCGAGTCGCCGGCCAGAATGGTGTCGTCGCCGCTGGGGACGATAACCTCGGCGCCGCGCAGGATCGTGGCCACAAGCGCGCCCCGGGGGAACTTGTGGCGGATGTCGCGCAGTGTTTTCCCCAGGATCGGCGATTTCTCGTTGACCACCAGTTCGAGCACCTCGACCTGGCCTTCTTCGAGCACGGCGAGGGTGGACACGTTCTTCTGATGGACGAGGCGCAGGACGCGGTTGGCCAGGGAGGCGCGGGGCGTGACGGCGTGGTCGATCCCCAGCTTGGCGACGAGCGGCACGAAATCCGGCTGGTGCACGATGGCCACGGTGTGCGCCACGCCCACTTCCTTGGCCAGTACGCTGGCCATGATGTTCCGTTCGTCGTCGCTCGTGGTGGCGATGAACATGTCGGCGCGATCGATGTGCTCGAGTTCGAGCGACAGACGCGTGGTGGCGTCCCGGCACACGACCTTGGCCTTCTTGAGCTTGGCCGCCAACCGGTTGCAGTGGGTGAGATCCCTGTCGATGAGCTTCACCGAGATGGGCAGGTTCTCGAGGGCCTGGGCGAGATGCAGGCCGATGCTGCCGCCCCCCATGATCACGACGTTGTCGGGGCGGGGCTCGGTGCCCTGGAATCGCCGGAGGATCTCGCCCATTTCCTCCCGCTTGCCGATGAGGGTGACGAGGTCGCCCGGCTCGACGGTGCTGTCGCCGTGGGGGATGAAGATGTGGCCGTTGCGGCTGATGACGCCCAGGAGCACACCCATACCCGGCGGGCACACGTCCTGAAGGGTCTTGCCGCCGGTCGTGGGCGACTTGGTGATGCGAAGCTGGCGCATCCGCACGAGGCCGCGCCCGAATTCCTCCGTGGCCACGATGCCGGGGTTCTGGATGAATTGGGCGATCTCGAGGGCCGTGAGCGCTTCCGGGCTGAGCATGTAGTCGATGCCGAGCACCGTCTCGTACAGGATGTTCGAGGCCACGTACATGGGGTCGTACACCCGGGCCACCACCTGCTTGGCGCCCAGGCCCTTGGCCATGGCCGCGGCGATCAGGTTCACCTCGTCGTTACCCGTCACCGACACGAACAAATCGGCCGTGCCCACGCCCAGTTCGGTGAGCAGCATGGCGGACACGGCGCTCCCGAGCACGGTGCGCACATCGAGGGCGAGATCCACCTGCTCCATCTGACTCGGATCCGGCTCGATGACGGTGACGTCGTGCTTCTCGACACTCAACAGACGCGCGAGATGGAACCCAACCTGGCCGCCGCCGGCAATGAATATGTTCATTCGATCTGTACGCTCCCCGCGCCCCGCATTACGGGGGAGATCTTCCTACAAACCGGGGGGCTCTGTCAAAAAAACGGGCAGCCGCAGCGACATCGACGGCCTGGCGCGGCCCTTCGGGCATGTACAACGGGCAAGGCTCGTTGTGGTGCGCGCCTCCCGACCGCACCACTCGCTTTGCCCATTGCATTGCCCGCGGCAACAGCCTCCGGCGTCGAGGAGCGGATGGCCTCGGAAGCGCCCGGGATCCGTGGCGGCGCACGGGGGCGTGTCTCGCCCTGTCCTCCCCGCCCTCAGTTCAGCCGTCCCGCCGGGACTGGCTGAAAGGGGGCCGGCTGGATTCCCACCGTTGAAAACGGTGGGCTACTCTCGTAGCGTCCGTACCGGACGCTCGCTCCGTGCGGCACCTTCCCGGGATGGGGCTGCCCTTGCCGTCCAGGCAGGGATCGTCCATCTTCGGCCTGAGCCGGCTCACAGCGATCTTGCCGATTCGGCGCGCCCTTCGGGCGCGTTGGAAGAACGCTGCGCGTTCTTCTGCGCTGGCTCCGTGTGCGCTGGCTCCCGCCAAGCGC
>JAFGTL010000411.1 GCA_016934125.1 Candidatus Hydrogenedentota bacterium | reverse complement strand
TCCTCATCGCCGCGCGATTTCGGGTTGATGGCCAGTTTCACCATCGACTCCGGCAGCTCGATCCCGGGCATCTCCACAGTCGTGCCCGCCGCGGCGATCGTGTTGCCGAAGTGGGTGTTCTTCAGCTTCGTCATGGCCGCGAGATCGCCCGGCCCCACCGCGTCGGCGGGCGTCTGCTCCTTGCCGTTCATCAGATACAACTTGCCGGTGCGCTCCTTGGACTGCGTCGACACGTTGTAGAATTCCGTATCGGAACGGAGCGTGCCCGACAGCACGCGGAAGAACGTGAGCTGCCCCACAAAGGGATCGACGACGGAGCGGAACACCTGGCCCAGGAACGGGCCGTCGGCGGAGACTTCGATCTCCACGTCGTTCTCGCCGTCCTTGCCGACGACTTTGCGCTTGAGGGGCGACGGGAAGGACTGGGCGATGACGTCCATCAGCTCCCGGATGCCGATCTCCTTGCTGACGCTGCCCGCGAGAATCGGCACGATCTTGCCGGCCTGAATACCGCCCTGGAGCCCCTTGTTGAACTCCTCGGCCGTCAGTTCGCCGGCTTCCAGGTACTTCTCGAGGAGTTCGTCGTCGGACTCGGCCACCACATCAACCATGCTGCCCTTGAGGGCCTCGATTTGATCGGCCACCTCGGGATGCTCGCCGGTCAGGATGTTGACGACGGCGCTCAGATCCTCCGATTTCCCGATCGGGATCACGAGGGGCACGCACTGGGGCCCGTAGGTGGCCTGCAAGGCCTGAACCACCTCGTCGAAATCCGTGTTTTCCCGATCCAGCTTGTTCACGAACAGGGCCCGCGGCACGTGGTAGCGATCCGCGTACTTCATGGCGTTGTCCGTGCCCACCTGAACGCCCGTCGTCGCGTCGATGACGATCACGAGGCCATCCAGCACCGGCACCGAAGAGGCAACCTCGCCGATGAAGTCCACGTAACCCGGGTGGTCGACCAGGTGGACGCGGCTGCCTTCCCAGTCCACATGCATCAGCTTCATGCAGATCGTCTGCTGCCGTTCCGTCTCTTCTTCGAGGTAGTCGCCGACTGTATTGCCGTCCTCAATGCGCCCGATCCGGCTCGTCTTCCCGGCGGCATGCAGTATGTGCTCGATGAGCATCGTCTTCCCGGTGCCGCCGTGGCCCAACACCCCTACGTTCCGCACCCTGTCGGCATCTACACTGGCCATCTTCGAAGTCCTCCACACGTCGCATCCGTCATTGATCATACGAGGACCGGGGCAACGCTGATCCAGAGTACGCCCCGGCGAGAATAGGGATTCTTACTGTGATCGAAAATGGAAGTATACAATTTCGTCGTACCCCCTCTCAAGTACAAAATCCGGACGACACACGAGGCCCCGTCGCATCGAGGGCCGCCGGCAATTTCCTTTCGCCTGCGCGGGTTTGATATACTAACCTGTTCTCTTCTTGTCCGAAAACGAGAGAAACTGCATGAAAGCTGTCAAGATGCACCGCGGAATCGCCCTCATCGAGGTGGCGGATCCCCTCCTCCTGGCTGAAATCGAGAATGACGCCCGCCTGCAGCCCGTTCTCGGCGAGCGCCTGTCGGATCGCTGCATCGCGGCCCAGCCTCAGGCTGTGCCCGACATCCTCGCCCGCCTGCGGACGCTCGGGCACATGCCGAGGATCGCCGAATGAGCCTCGGATACAGCATCAAGGAGTGCCTGCACGGCTACACGAGCACGGCCCTCGGCGTGATCTGCCAGCGGTGGGGGTTGGCGGCCACGACGAAGCCGGCCCGGATCCGGGCCATTGAGAAGGTGCTTCAGGATCCGCTGCATATCGAGCAGGGGATCAGGGGCCTGGAAGCCCCCGCGTTGCGCCTGCTGCACCTCGTCGCCGCACGCGGAAACGCCGGGCTGGACGAGATCCTCGGTGTCCCGGGGCTGTTCGCGAACGGAAAGGCGGCCGCCGTTCTCCAGGACGTCGCCCAACAGGGCCTGCTGCTCGTGTGTCCCAGCAACCGGAGCGGGGCGTTCTCATTCGCCCACCTGCGCGCCGCACGCGCCGGCGCCGGCACTTCGGCGCCGCTGGCCGTGCCCGATCCCGTTGTGCGGCGCCTGCCTCCCGCCCCTCCGTTGGGTGTCCAACTCAAGGCGGTGTCTCCGCCGGATTCCCCGGACGCCCCAGCCGAGCCCGACAGGTTGACGGCGGCCTTTCTGGAGGGGCTGCGGGTGGTGGACGTGCTGGGGCCGCGGGTGACGGCGGCCGGCGCGCTCCACAAAGCCGACTTGTCCCGGGCGAGGGATCTCGCTTCCGGCGCCGGGGTGTCAGCGGATGAGCTCGGCCTCGCCTTGATGATGGCGCGGGAACTCGGCTGCGTCCGCGTACGGGAGGGACGCCTGACAACGACACCCAAAGGCGGCCAATGGGTGACGAGGCCGCCGGCCGACCGAATCCGGAGTCTCTTCGAGGCCTACCTCCGCTCGGAGGACATCCCGGATCTCGAGCTGTTCTTCCCCCAGTTGCTTGATGCCCTTGACGAGCACCTGCCCCGGAATACGCTGCGGCGGACGTATCATCGCGCGCTGGTTGCCGAGGTGCTCCGGGAGCAGCGCGGCGATGCCTGGTATTCGATTGACGGCCTCGTGGCGGCGATTCAGCGCGCGGATCGCAACTTCCTGTTTCTCGAGGAGGGCTGGCGCGCCATTCGGGCGCACGTCCAACAGGCCACCGGCCCCTGGAAGGAGCGGAGTTGGCGCACCCACGAGGAACGCCTGCTGAAATGGATGATCCAGAACCTGCTCAGCAGCGCCGGCATGGTGGAACTCGGCTGCGGCGGACGCGTGTTCCGGATCACCGACTTGGGCCGCTACGCCCTCGGGGTCGGTGCGCCACCCGCCGACAAAGGCACGCTGTGCAGCGACGCCCTGGTGGTCAAGCCCGATTTCGAGGTGGTCGCCTACCTGGATCGCTGCCCGGCCGACGTGCGCTGGCGCCTCGATTCGTTCTGCGAGCGGATCGGCGGCGGGGATCGCGTGTGCACCTACCGGCTCACGATGGAGAGCGTCTACCGGGGCGTGCGCGCCGGCTCGTCCACCACGCACCTGATTCAACTCCTCGAGTCCTGTTCCTCGCGGGCCCTCCCCGAGAACGTGGCCATTCAACTGGCCGCCTGGCAGCGCAAGGCCGAGGCCATCACGATCCGCACCGACTGCCGGCTCCTCGAATGCGGCGATGCGCGCCAGGCCGCCCGCCTCGCGGCTTCCTACCCGGGATCCCGCCGAATCGGCACGCGCTTCGTCCTGCTTGCTGCCGGCGCCCACGACGGAGACGGGCCGGCCGGGGTATGTGCCGCGGCAGACGCCGTCGTCGACTACAGTCAGCCGCAGCGGGCCTGCCTGATCCAGGAGACGGGGCTCAGACTGCGCGCGCCGTGGCTCGAATGCGGCCTGCTTCTCAGACGTCGCATGGAGGATGTCGGCGAGGTGGACGCGAAGCCCGGGAAGGACTTGGTGGTGCGTCTGGTGCCCGGGAAGGTTCAACGGACGCGGGACTGGCCTCTCCTCGTGGCGCAACTCGAGGCCTTCGCGAAATACCCGCTCGCCGTGCGATACCGAACCGCGCTCCGCGCGTGGAGCGGCGATGTCGGCCCCGCCCGTTCCGCCACGGCCACGCTGGTTCGATTCGACGATCCGGAAGCATGCGAGGCCGCCATGCAGTTGCCCGGGGCGGATGGGCTCGTCGAGGGCCGGTTGGGCCTGTACACGCTCGTGATACGCCAAGGCCGGCTGGCCCAGTTCAAACGGGGCCTCCGGGAGCACGGTGTCCGTGTCGAGCGGGCGGAACGCGCCGAGACGGACGGCCCTCCCGAGCAGTGGGCCGTCGAATGGGTGCGGCAACGCGAGGCGTCCGAGGAACCCGAACCGCGCCCGGCCGGGGACGCGGCACGGGAGCCGGCGGAGCCGCCGGACACGAACGGATACACGCTCCCGTCCTACTCGCCCCGCATCGTGTGCGAAATCCTCGAGGACGCCATAGAGCGGCGCCGCACCACGCTCATCCAGTACCAGTCCCCGTGGAGTCCCGAGCCGAGTCTGCGCAAGGTCAACCCGGTATCGCTGGACGTGTACGGCCCGTCGCCGTCGCTGAGCGGCTACTGCCACCAGCACCGGGCGGCGCGTACGTTCAAACTGGCCCGCATCTGCGGAATCCGGCTGCTTGAAGATGAGCCCTTCTAGGCCGTGGCCGGCGCCGGGGCCGGCGCCGTGTCCTTGGTTGAAGCGCATCATGGGGAGAGGCGATGGCACTCCGGGATCTGTGTGAACGCTACAACATCCGTTTCAAGAAGGCCTTAGGCCAGAACCTTCTTCTGGACGACAACATCAACCGGATCATGGTTGAGGCGGCCGCACTGACGGCCGAGGACGACGTCGTCGAGGTCGGCGCCGGGCTGGGCGCGCTCACGGGACGGCTCTGCGCCGCGGCCGGCCGCGTGTTGGCCGTCGAGATCGATCCGGCCTTCATGCCCTGCCTGGAAGATCAATTCGGCGCAATGGATAACGTGCGCCTGTTCCGGGGCGACATCCTCAATCACGAGCTCCGGAAGCTCCTGGACGAACACCTCCCTGGATGCACGGTGTACAAGCTCGTGTCCAACCTCCCGTACTACATCACGACGCCGATTTTGTTTCATTTCTGGGAGGCCGCGGTGCCGTATTCGCGCATGGTGGTGATGGTGCAGGAAGAGGTGGCCATGCGGATGACGGCCGGGCCCGGCGGCCCCGACTACGGCGTGCTCACGCTGGCCGCCCAATACCACGGGAGCGTCGACGTCGTGCACCGCGTCCCCCGCACCTGCTTCCGGCCCCAGCCGCGCGTGGACAGTTGCATTGTGCGGTTGCGCGCCCGGCCGTCCGTTCTGTATCCTGACGTGGATCCGGCATTCCTCTTTCGCGTGATCCGGGCCGCCTTTTCTCAGCGGAGGAAGACGTTGCGCAACGCTCTGACGCGATCCGGATTCGGCGCGCCGAAGGAGGCCGTGCTCGACGCTTTCGACGCGGCGGGGGTCGATCCGGGATGCCGGGCGCAGACACTCGTGTTGGATGACTTCGCGCGCCTTGCCCAAGCGATCAAGACGCGCTGTTGAACCGGGGACCTGCGGCGATACAGGGGGCACAACCAATGCAGGACTACAGCCAGCAGATCATCGACAGCCTCACCAGCGGTGTCATCGCGGCCGACGCGGAAGGCCGCATTATCACCGTCAACCACGCGGCAATCGGCCACCTCCACACATCCGAGGACGACCTCCGGCCCGAAACGAACCTCGATGCCGTGCCCTTGCTGCGGCCCATGGCCGAGGTGTTCGAGGAGGTTAAGCGCACGGGGGAGCCTATCACCCGGCGCGAACTCCTCCTGTCCCTTCCCGAGGGCGACACCAAGGAGATCGGCCTGTCGGCCTCCCTGCTTGAGCGCGACGGCGGGTTCGGCGGGGTGATCTTCCTCTTCATTGACATGACGGATCGGCGCAACCAGGAACGGGCCGCCGAGTTGAACCGGCAATTGGCCGAGTTGGGCGAACTCACGGCAGGCGTCGTACACGAACTGCGCAATCCCGTCAGCGTGATCAGCGGAATGGCCGAGCTCCTGCTCCGCAAGCTGCCCCCGGGAGACGAGCGCCGCGCCACCGCCGAGACGATTTTCCGGGAGGCCGAAGACCTCGAACGCTCGATTTCGCAGTTCCTCGGGTTCGCCCGCCCCTTCGATCTGACGCCTGGCCCGTGCAGCCCCCGCGAGATAGCCGAGCGCGCCATGACGCTCTGCCGCCGCCGGGGCCAGGCCAAGTCCGTCGAGCTGAGCTGCACCTGCGGCGACGAGATCCCCCTGATCGAGGCCGATCGCGAGCGGATCGCCCAAGCCTTGGCCAACATCGTCAACAACGGCATCGACGCAGTGCCCCACGGCGGGACGGTGGCGCTGGCGGTGTCTGAGGATGACGACGACGTCGTGTTCGAGATCGTCGACAACGGCCCCGGCATCCACCTCAGCCCGAAGGAGAGCCTGTTCTCGCCGTTTCTCACCAAGAAAGAAGGGGGGACAGGGCTCGGGCTTACCATCGTGCACCGGATCGTCACCGCGCACAAAGGCACCGTGCGCTACGGGAATCGCGAGCAGGGGGGCGCGCGGTTCGTGGTTCGGATTCCCCGCAGCCTGCATCCGGCCCCGCCGATTGCCGAGCGGGAGTTCTGAAGCCCGGCCCCCTACGCCTCCAGGCCTCGAAGAACCTTGGGCAAGGCCGCAATGTCTGCGATGCGGAGGTCGGGTTCGTTCTCCGGGGCATCGCCGGCCCGATCCGCGTGGGCGCTATCTACCAGCACGGCCGTCATGCCCACTCCGTGGGCGCCGCACACGTCGCGCTGCGGCTTGTCGCCCACATACCAGGCCCGGCGGGATTGCAGGCCCATGGCATCGAGGGCGTGGCGGAAGATGGACGGATGCGGCTTGTTCATGCCGAACTCGGCCGAGAACACCGCGAATTCGAGGAACTCGAGAATCCCCGCGGCCTCGAAATGGCGGCGGAGGTACTCGCCGGCGCAGAACGTATTCGAGATGACGCCCATCCGGTATCCCATGTCGCATAGCGTCGCCAAGGTGGGGCGCACATGGGCGTAGATGGGGCGCGCTTCCCACTGCTCCATGACGTACCGCCACCGCTCGACGGTGTCGGCCGTGGGCTCGACATCCCGGCGCCGGAGCCAGTCGGCGATGAGGGGCCGGCAGTCCATGGCGGGCCGGGGGGGCGTCATGGCGACGAACCGGCTCAAGCAGTCCTGCGACATGTCCAGGAACCAGTCCAATGGCGCGGGTTCCGGCAGGCCTTCCGGGAAGGATAAGGGGAACGCGTCCGCCGTGAAGGTGTCCGCGGACTCCAGCAGAACGCCTCCCATGTCGAACAGAATCGCTTCGGGCTTTGCCAGCATGGGCGATCGGATCTCCTCAAATTGACGCAGAACGCCGTGTAGACTCCAGACGGATCCGAGGCCGTGGCGAGGGCGGCGGCTCTGCGCCTACTCCCACTCGATGGTGCCGGGCGGCTTGGAGGTGATATCGTACAGCACGCGGTTGATGTGTTTGACTTCGTTGCAGATCCGGTTCGCTGTACGCTGGAGCACCTCCGGCGGGAAGCGGAACCAGTCGGCCGTCATGGCGTCTTCGCTCGTCACGGCGCGGAGCGAGCACACCTCTTCGTACGTGCGCTCGTCGCCCTGGACGCCCACGCTTCGCACGGGCAACAGGCACACCAGCGCCTGCCAGATATCGCCGTAGAGGCCCGCCGCCTTGATCTCGTCGATGAAGATGGCGTCGGCCTCGCGCAGGGTGTCGAGCCGCTCCTTGGTAACCTCGCCCACGCACCGCACCCCGAGTCCCGGCCCGGGGAAGGGATGGCGCATGACGATGTCGTCCGGCAACCCGAGCTCCGTGCCGAGGGCGCGGACTTCGTCCTTGAACAGCTCCCGAAGGGGTTCGAGGAGCGCGAGTTTCATGTGCTCGGGCAGGCCGCCGACGTTGTGATGGCTCTTGATGGTGACGGAAGGCCCGCCGGTGGCCGACACGCTCTCGATCACGTCGGGATACAGGGTGCCCTGGGCGAGGAAGTCGACGTGGCCGAGTTCGTGGGCCTCCTCCTCGAACACGTCGATGAACAGATTGCCGATGATCTTGCGTTTCTGCTCCGGCTCGGACACGCCCGCCAAGGCAGTGAGAAACCGCTCCTGGGCGTCCACGTAACGCAGGTCGATGTGGAAATTGTCGCGGAACACCTGCTGGACGAGTTCGGGTTCGCCCTTGCGCAGGAGCCCGTTGTTCACGAACACGCAGGTGAGCCGATCGCCGATGGCCCGGTGGATGAGCATGGCGACCACACTCGAATCGACCCCGCCGCTCAGGCCGCATACGACGCGGCCCGCGCCCACCTCGTCCCGCACGCTCTCGATAGCGCGATCGACAAAGGAGCCCATGTCCCACCGCGCCTCGCATCCGCAGATGGTGTGGACGAAATTCGAGATGATCTGAGTGCCCTCGGGCGTGTGCACGACCTCCGGGTGGAACTGGACGCCATACCGTCTTGCCGCGGGATCGGCGATGGCCGCATACGGGCAGTTGTCCGTCTTGGCGATCACCCGGAATCCCTCCGGAACCTGCGAGATGGCGTCGCCGTGGCTCATCCACACCTGGGTGCGCGCACTGACGCCTTCCAGAAGGCCCGTGGTGTCGTTGTGCTCGATGTGGGCGATGCCGTACTCGCGCACGCTGGGCCGTTCCACCTTGCCGCCGAGCATCTGGGCGAACAACTGCACGCCATAGCAGATGCCCAGAATGGGCAGGCCGAGTTCGAACACGCCCGGATCGGGCAACGGCGCCCCGTCCGCATGGACACTGGCCGGCCCGCCGCTGAAGATGAGCCCGGCCGGATCATGGGCCATGAGCTCGTCGAGGGGCACATTGTACGGCAGGATCAGACTGAAGACCTTCGCCTCGCGGACGCGCCGCGCGATCAACTTGCTGTACTGGGCGCCGAAGTCCAGTACGATGATGGGTTTGCCGACTCCTTGCATGGCTTACCTCAACAACTGGTAATTGGGGGGTTCTTCGGTGATGGTCACGTCGTGCGGATGGCTCTCGCGGATGCCCGCCTGCGTCACCCGGACGAACCGCGCGTCCCGCTTGAGCTCCTCGATGGTGTGGCAGCCGCAGTAGCCCATCCCGGAGCGCAGTCCGCCCACGAGTTGATGTACGTAGCTGGCCAGGGAGCCACGGAACGGGACGCGCCCCTCGACGCCTTCGGGCACGAACTTGGCCGGATCCTTCTCAAACTGGAGGTAGCGGGTTTTGCTCCCGCGGGCCATGGCCTTTACCGAGCCCATGCCCCGGTGAACCTTGTAGGTGCGGCCTTCGTAGAGCACCGTCTCACCCGGGCTCTCTTCGGTGCCCGCAAAGAGGCTGCCGATCATCACGCTGTCCGCGCCCGCTGCGATCGCCTTCACGATGTCGCCCGAATACCGGATCCCGCCGTCCGCGATCACGGGCACGCCGGATTTCGACGCCGCGGACGCGACGTCGAGCACCGCGGTGAGTTGGGGCATGCCCGCGCCCGCGACCACCCGCGTCGTGCAGATCGAGCCGGGCCCGACGCCGACTTTCACGGCATCCGCGCCGGCCCGGATCAGATCCTCGGCCCCCTCCGCCGTCACCACGTTGCCCGCGACGACATCGATCTCGGGAAACGCGTCTTTCACCGCCGCTACGGTGTCGAGCACCATCTGGGTGTGGCCATGCGCCGTGTCCACGACGAGCACGTCCACGTGGGCGTCGATGAGGGCCTGGGCCCGTTCGACTTCGCCGGCGCCTGCGCCGAGCGCGGCGCCTACCCGGAGCCGGCCCTTTTCGTCGCAGCAGCGATTGGGGAAGTCGCGGGCCTTGATGATGTCCTTGATGGTGATGAGGCCGACGAGCCGGCCATCGGATTCGACAATGGGGAGTTTCTCGATGCGGTGCTTATGGAGGAGTTCCTTGGCCCGCTGGAAGTCGGTGCCGGGGGGCACGGTGACGAGGTTGTCCTTGGTCATGACGTGCGCGATGGGCACGGAGTAGTCTTCCAGAAACCGGAGGTCGCGGTTTGTGAGGATCCCGACGAGAATGCCCCGCTCGTCGGTAATGGGCACGCCCGACACGTGGTACTTGGCCATGAGATCCTCGGCGTCCTGGACGCTGTTCTCCGGACGCAGGGTGAACGGGGCCGAGATGATGCCCGCTTGGGAACGCTTCACGCGATCCACCTCGCCGGCCTGATCCTCGATACTGAGGTTCTTGTGGATGATGCCGATCCCGCCCTCCTGGGCAATGGCGATGGCGAGCCGGGCCTCGGTGACGGTGTCCATGGCGGCGCTGACGAGGGGGGTATTGAGGGCGATCCGGGGCGTCAGGCGTGTGGTCAGATCGACGTCGCGCGGCAGTACGTTCGAGCGCGCCGGCCGGAGCAACACGTCGTCGAAAGAAAGGCCTTCCGTGAACCGTTCGTTTGAGCTCATAATCCCCTCGCAGGTTGCGGGCCGAGCCCGACGCTTGCCGCGATCAAACCCGGCGGAGCCGACGACACCCGATACCACGCCGGCGCCGGGCGGTCTGAAGCGACGCATTATAGGAACGGCGGTGGATCCTGTCAAATCCACCGGCCGCGAAGCCGGCCGCGGCCGCTAATCTTGCGCGAGCCAGTCGAGCATGCTCAGAAACGCCTGCTTTTCGGCGCCCTCGAGATCGCTCAAGTAGCCGTAGTACGAGCCGGCGAAGGCGGCCCGCCCCTTGCCGTACTCGCCGATGACGTACACGGGATCGCCGAAGGTGTTGCGAATCAGCACAGTACCGCGATCGCCGGGCGCGAAGATCATGTGATCGCGGAACTCCGGCGTGAACCGCGTTCCGGCCGCAAGGCCGCCGATGGCCTCGTGCGGTGCCTCGACCACCAGATCGGTTTCGGCCACGTGATAGACGGCCTCGACATTCTGGAGCGGCCGCACTCGCTCCGCGATCTCCGGCAATGGGCTCTCCATGAAGCGGATCGTGTCGTGCGCAAAGAGCACCCCGCCCCCGTTCCGGATATACTCCTGAAGCGTGCGCACCAGGGCGCTATCCCGCAGAAGCGGGAAGTTGAAGTTCTGCAGCACGATGGCGTCGAGCCCGGCCAGGTACTCCGGGGCCACCGACTCGAGCTCGTGGAGTTCAAACTTGCCTGTCGCCTCCACGAGATCCCACATGCGCAGCTTCATCCCGTACAGGGCCACCTGTGGCCGGTTCGTTTTCCGCTCGAAGCTGGTCTTGGCGGCGGGCTCGGGCGTCTGCCGGGGCTCGTACTGCATCACGAACCGGCCCTCGGCGATCTCCCGGTTGGCGCGCGTGAACCAGCGCCAGTACGCCCGGTGATCGGCCCGCCCGTACTCGGGCCCCTCGTAGAACACCCAGTATCCGTCGCACACGTCCGATATCATCACGGCGTTCTTACCGCTGAACTCCGGATCGGCCCCCGGAACCACCGGATCGATTCCGCCCACGTACTGCACCGGAATCGCGAAGGGGCGCACCTCCTCCATGCCCTCGCGGAGTTTTCCCCGGTTGGCGTCGAGCGCTTCCCGGTGCGTGAGCACCGTCCACGCCCGGCCGTAGGTTTGCGGCGTCGCCAGCACGAGCGGGGCGGCCTCGGTGGCCCATTCCTGATACACGGCGTCCCGGATGAAGAGGGTGCCGGGCGCGGGATACACGATGAACTGGAACTTCGGGTTAATGGCATCCACCTGTTCGCGCAGGTTGCGGCATCGCTGGCGCCAGGACGCGATCTGGAAATCGCGGAACGCCCCGTCGTGGCCGTTGTCCCGAAGCCACGGATGCCGATCCGCCGGCGCCAGTTCCGGGATCTGGATGCCCTTCGCCGCCGCGAACTCGCCCAGGATCTTCTCGTCATACGACAGGGGATAGCAGTCCCCCTCCTTGTTCTTGGCGTAGTTCTCGAAGTCGAGGAACGCGCCCAGAATGGCGGGGATCTCGACGCTCAGCCGGGCCTGTTCGAGGATGATGCCCGTCATCCAGTCCCAGAGTTCGTCCGCGTTCGGGCTGTACAAATCCTGCGTGTTGCCTGTATCCCAGACAAGGCGCGTCCCCTCCGTTGCGGTGAGCGAGCCCCGCATCCACGCCATGTAGTACATGTCGTGTTTGGCGGCCAATTCAGCCACGCGCCGCACGCGATCGGGCTCGGTGCCGCCTTGGCGCGGGACGACCACGTTGAAGCCGGCCTTGGCGATCTCCCGCACCTGATCCTCCGTCATGTGCCAGTCCGTGCTGGCCATGAGCACTTTGTCCACGAGGATGCGGTACTTGTCCGCGCGCCCCAGTTCTTCACGGGGCGACTGGCCAAGGGCCGGGGCCGCGACAGCCGCCACGGCGGCGGCGAATACCATCAGGTGCAAGAACCGTCTTGTCATTGCAGGGCCTCCACTCTGTGCGCCGGCTGTGCGGGGCGCGGCATGCCGCCGCGGCGACCGGCGCATACAGACAGCCTCAGTATGGACCATTCCACCCGCGGAGTTCTAGTTGCGGCGCTCATCGGTTGCGGCGCTCATCCGGCGCAGCGCTCACGTCACTGGCCTGGGGCTGAACCGTCCACGGAGGCCGCGTCCCGCTGGGCGGGCCTCGGCTCCGGGGGGAGCAGCGTCGGATCGAAGAACGAAATGGCTGCGAAACTCACCGACTTGCTGGGATCGCCCGTGATCCGGCCCGATGTGTCGTAGCGGAGCATGACGCCGTGGGCGTAGGGGGGCAGCACCTCCATGAGGCAACGGATCGGCAGGTGCCCGGAGATGTGATTGCCGGCCTTGTCGATGTAGGCGGTGAATCCGGGCACGTCCCGGTTCTGGATCAGATCGAAGGCCTCGAAATCCAACCGGGCGATCCGCTCCAGGATGTGATCTTCATAGGGCGTGAATCCGTGGGCGACGCCGTAGCGGGTGAAGTCCGACGTCACCACGACGAAGGTGCGGTCGTCGATGATGGCTCTCAGCCGCTCGACGACGTCCTCGAAGGCGCGCTCGTCGAAGTCGTCCCGGTAACCCTTCAGTTCGCCCATGACGATGGGCACCAGGTTGAAGTCGCCCAACTGCACCTGGAGGAAGGGCAACACCACCTCGACGCTGTGCTCCCGCTCGTGGAGCGCCACGCGCTGGACGTGGGGATTCTGGTATGCGCGGCCGCCGTACACCAGCGAGCGGATGTTGAACAGGGGGGATGCCGACAGGTGCCGGACGGCGTCCGCATCGAGCGGGATGTCGCCGAGCGGCGTCCGGTAATAGGGAACCGACGCGATCGAGCAGCCGCGGAACGTCGCATACAGGGACGGTGCGAGGACGATGACGCGATCGTATTGGCCCCGTTGGAGCGGCTTGAACGCGTGGGCGGCCACGGCGCCGCAGGCCGGATAGCTGGCATGGGGCACGATGCAGCCGACCACCCGGCCCGGCAGCGGCACGACGTCGGCCTCGGCGATGTACTGCTCGACCGCCGCCCGCAATTGCGCAGGATCGGCCGGATACCAGACGCCCGGACCGACCGGCGGCCGCACCTGAATGCCCGCACCCAGGCACAGGCCGGCCACCGCGATGATCGCTGCACACTGCCACGTCTGCCGCATCTGTGCTGTCTCCTTGCTCACACCAGGATACCACAGCCCCGGGACGACGCCGAATGAACCGGCCCGGCCGTCACAGCGAGCGAATCACCCCGGCAATCTGCTCGGCCCGTTGCCGGTGGGTGTGGCACGCCAACACGCGCCGCCGCGCCGCCTGCCCCATGGCCTTCCGCGCCGCGTCGTCGCCCAACAGCCGGCGGTACGTGTCGATGGCCTCGTCGGCCGACTGCACCATGAGCATCTCCGAGCCCATTTCGAACCACGTCTCGAGGCCGTCGTAGCGTCCGCTTACGACGCAGCACCCCATGGCAGCCAGTTCGAAGGGGCGGATCGTCGACGAGGCGAACACCGTGCCATGGGCCTGGCGCGTGATACTCAGGTTGATCCGGCTCCGGCAACAGGCCTGCCGGAACACGTTGAACGGCACGTCGCCCTCGCGCACGGTGTTGCCCAAGTCGAGGTCGAATCCCCGGCCCCCGACCGCAAAGGAGTACTCCGTCAGCGTCCGGCTCGGGATGGTGAGCATGTTGTCCACCCATTCCTCGCGGAATTCCGCGCCGAATCCGTAGAAGAACACATCGCGGTCGGGCTCGATATCGAGGGGTGCATACAACTCCGGATCCACGCCCCAATGCACCGGCTCCACCCGTTTCGCGCCCATATCGAGCAGATCCTGGGCGCCGCCCTCGGAATTGCACATGAATCCATCGTATTCCGAGAGATCCGCGTTGTCGTAGATGCGGAATCCGGACGCGAACCCGCCGAACCGGGGCAGGCTGGCCGGGACGTCGCCGTCGAAATAGAAGAACGGCACGCCATACCGCTCGCGGAGCCGCGCCGGGATGCCTGTGAAGTGATTCACCGGGATCGTGAACACGATCACCGCGTCCACATCCTTCTCCTTCTCGAGAATCCCCGCGATATGGCGCTCCCACCGCGGGCGAATCCAGGAGTCGATGAGCGCCTTGCTCACCTTCGCCACCGCGCCCTCCTGCGTGGACGTCGGGCCCGAGCCGAACAGCCGCTTCGCCGTCGCGAACGCCTGGCCCTCGAGGCGGCAGGGGTTCGGATAGGCGCGCCAGTAGGGCGTCTCGAAGGCCGTGCCGTGATAGGGAATGGCGATCACGTCGTGGCCCAGCTCGTACAGCCCCTTGATGAACTGCCACCAGTTCGGCGTGCATCCGAACCGATACTGAATGTCCAGCGCGCTGCACAGGCACAGAAGCTTCATCGCGGTTCCCCGGCCGCGCCCCGGCCCAGGCCCGGCGCGGCGTCATGTCGCCATACCTCGATGTAGGATACCAGATCGAGCCCACCCGGCACAGGGACGGCCACGCCTCCGCTTTCCCCAGCCGGGGGCGGCCGGGCCACAACGGGCCATGGTGGTGCGTGTCTCGCCCCTACAGGGCTCGTTCCAATGCGACGTCTGGACCCAGGCCGTTGGCCTGGGCTGTTATGTGCGCGCGCTTCGGGCGCGGCGCGCTTCGGGCGCGGCGCCCGGTCCCGGTGCAGACTCCGGCCCGCACTGGGGGTTGAAGCCAAACGCCTCAATGCACTTCGTCACGACCGGGATGGCCCTACCGTTCAGGCAGGGATCTCCCGTGCACGGCCTGAGCCGGTTCACAGCGATCTTCCCGATTCGGCGCGCCCTTCGGGCGCGTTGGAAGAACGCTGCGCGTTCTTCTGCGCTGGCTCCGTGTGCGCTGGCTCCCGCCAAGCGC
>JAFGTL010000410.1 GCA_016934125.1 Candidatus Hydrogenedentota bacterium | reverse complement strand
TGGCAGTTCCGCATCACGGTTTGGAACACGTCGTCCAGGCCCATGTCGGGCAACGTGAGGTTGCCGAGCAGTGTGCCGTATCCGCCGATACTGAGCACCCAGATCCCAAAGCACAGCGACTGGGGCGACGCGCCGGGGGGAATGACGAGGTCTTCCCGGACGATGGCATCGCGGATCACGCCGAGCAGGATGCCGAGGGTCTGGCACTGGCAGGTGCGCATGCTGATCTGCCGCTCCGGGGATGCCTTGTCGACGGCGCCGCCGGTGCGCACCATCTCCAGCACCTTCGATTCTCGGGGATAGAGGCGCATGCACATCTCGAGACCCACGCCCACGGCCACCATGCGATCCCGGGAGAGGCCTTTGAACATAGAGCCTCGCTCGAGCAGTGCATTGCGCTTCACGAGGTGGCGGATGCCCATCTCCACCAGGAGATCTTCCTTGCTGGAGAAATACTGGTAGATCGTGCCCCGGGACAGTTCCATAGCCTCGGCCAGACGGCCGATGTTGAAGCCATGGTAGCCGAGTTCGAGCACGAGGTCGGCCGCGCAGCGGAAGATCTCTTCATGCCGGCCAACCGACTCTCGTTGTTCGCTGGACTCCACAGTCATTCAGCACCCCGCCCTCTCCCGCATCCTCCGTCACCAGGGCCATTTTAGTTCGAACGGCCCCCAAAACGCAAGCACGGCCATGCCCCGGCGCGTCGCTGCAAGGCTTTTCGCACAAGCAGGTTACGGGGGTTTCCTTGGGAACGGGCGGCCCGGTGTCGCCTGTTTCTCTCCTGGCGGAAGCCGGGCCAACGGCACGTCGCGAGGGCACAGCACCCACAACGCTGGGGCGCGGCCCGAAGGCCGCGCCCCACAGGTTCGGTTGCTCCTGCGTCTACAGATACGTGGCACGCGCCCAGTTGAGGAAGCGGGCGAAGCCGCCCTTTCCGCCGCCGATCGTGCACGGGTGTTTGCCGTTCCCGCCTCGGAGGAATTGGACGTGGCCGTCCATGTAGAGAACGTTGGAGCCGCCGACCTCGTGGTTGTAACCGAGTTTGCCGCCCTGCTCGACGCGAATGTCGCCCCACATTACGGGCAACTCACTCTGAATCCGGCCCGCGGCTGCGGGATTGTTGATGTCGGTGATCATGAATCGCTCGACGCCCTCGCGGAGCCGGCGAATCGTGGTGGCGCCGCCGTTCCCCGTGGCGGCGTCGACTTCTTCGAGATCCTCCTCGAGGATCGTGTCCGTGCTGTCGTCATCGTCCATTGCGGGCCTGAGTTTCTCCATCATCTCGTGTAGCTGCGCCGCTGCGCTGAATCCTGCACCGGGGATCTCGACTTGCGGATCGCCGTCGTCCACCTGATCCAGCACGTACCCTAGAAACAGATACGAATGCTCGACGTGGGACGCGTAGTTGTTGTACTGACAGGTACCGCTCCCGTCGTCTTTGACGGAGTAGATGCATGGATCCTGGCCGGGCATATGGTACTTGCCCGGGCAAACCAGGATAGTGGGATCGGTGAGATACTCGGGATACACCTGGCCGAAGTCGATGCCGAATTCGAATGCCGTGCGTGCGTTGGTGCATCCCGCGGGCGGATCGGTGGTGCCGGCCTGCCAGGGGCAATTGCCGCGCATATGGGGCCACAGTCCCCCGTCAGACTCGTTCGCAAACATCTTACAGACCAAGCCGAGTTGTTTCAGGTTGCTCTGGCAACTCGCCACATACGGGGCATTCTGGGCGCGCGACACCGCCGGCAACAGGATGGCCGCGAAAATGCCGACAATGGCGATGGCCGCAAGCAGTTCCACAGAGCCGAATCCGCGTCTATGCATTTGTCCTGTCCTCCTCGCACGGCCCGCTGGGCCGTCCTCTACGATCGGGTTGGTTCCCACGGCCGAATCACCGATCACAGCCCCAGGCCACGCGTGTGCGCCGGCGGCCGCCATCCGCCCCGATCCGGTTCCCATGAAGTACATGTCGCAAAGCCCGCAAAGCGATCAGTATCCGCCGCCGCCCGGCGGGAACGCGGTTTTGCCCTGCCCGCGCGCGCCATGATACCATCGCGCATCGTATCTACACGAGGGGTACTTCATGGCGGATACCTGTGTGCTGGGCGTGGATTGCGGCACCCAAAGCCTGCGGGCGGCGGTGTATCGCGCGGATGGAACGCAACTCGCGCAAGCCAGCCGCCCCTATCCCACGCGATGCGCCCGGGTGAACTGGGCCGAGCAGGATCCGCGGGACTGGTGGGATGCGCTGTGCGGCGCCGTGCCGGACTGCTTGGCGCGCGCCGGTGTGTCGGGCCGCGATGTCGCCGCCATCGCCTGCGACGGCACGTCGTTCACCGGGGTGTTCTGCCGCGAGGATGGGACGCCACTGCGCCCGGCAATCCTCTGGATGGATCTCCGGGCGGCCGAGGAAGCCCGGCGCGTGGAAGCGACGCAGCACGCCGTGCTCGACTACTGTGGCCGGCACATCTCCGCGGAATGGCTGTTGCCGAAGGCGCTGTGGGTGCGCGATCACGAGCCTGAGGTGTTCGATGAAGCCGCCCGGATTGTGGAGGGGGCCGACTGGCTTGTGCACCGGCTGACGGGCCGGTGGGTGACGTCGACAGGCAACGCGGCGGGCAAACGCCATTGGACACCGGACGGCCGCTGGCCAGAGGACTTGTACGAGGCCGTCGGCCTCGACGGACTGGCCCGCAAGAGCCCGGACGAGGTGCGGTACGTGGGCGAACCGGCCGGCGCGCTGCTGTCGGATGCGGCCGCGGCGTTGGGGCTGAGTGCGGATTGCATAGTGGCCCATGCCGGGATGGACGGGTGGACGGCGCCGATCGGAAAAGACTGTTTTGCGCCGGGCTGCGCGTCGTTGACGCTCGGCACATCGACGGTGGTGATCGTGGAGACGGACAAGCCGGCGCTCATCGACGGGGCAATGGGGCCGTTCCCGGAGGGCATCCGGCGCGGCTACAGCGTGTACGAGGCGGGCCAGACGTCGGGCGGCTCGACGATCGGCTGGTATCTCGGGCTGGTAGGCGCAGCAAACGACGCCGCGGCGTACGCGCGGCTCGAGGAGGAGGCGCGCCGCATCCCCCCGGGCGCGGAGGGGCTCGTGGTGTTCGATGCCTGGCGCGGAAACCGCACGCCCTATTTCGATCCGGGCGCGCGGGGCGTGATCGCCGGGCTGACGCTCGAACACAGCCCGGCCCACCTGTATCGGGCCATCCTCGAGGGCTGCGCGCTGGCGGTTCGTAACGTGCTCGAAACCCTCGCCGGGGGCGGACGGGCCGTCCGCGAGATCCGGGCCTGTGGCACGGGCGCCGGTAACGGGCTCTGGGTGGACATCATCGCCACCGCCACCGGGTGCCCGATCCTGGTATCGCACGAGAAGCAGGCCACCTGTCTCGGCTCGGCGATCTGCGCAGCAGTGGCCTGCGGGGCGCACGAGGATCTCGAGTCGGCGGCCGCAGCCATGGCGACACCGTTTGAAACCGTCACGCCGAGTTCCGGTATAGACGTATACGATGGGCTTTTCGAGTCCTATCTGGAGACGTACAGGCAGGTGAGGCCGATCGTGGCCCGGCTGTCGCAGCCGAAAGGGGAGCAGGCATCGTGACGCGCGCACAACTGGCCGCCCGGATTGACCACACACAGGTTCGCGCCTATGCGACGCAGGAGGACATCTCCGAGCTGTGCGACGAGGCCGAACAGCACGGATTCGCGGTGGTCTCGATCAACCCGGTGTGGACAACGTACTGCGCGAAGCGGCTGGCGGGCACGGGGGTAGGCGTGAATCCGTGTGTGGGGTTCCCCTTGGGCGCGAACACGGCGCGGATCAAGGTCGAGGAGGCGCGCGAAGCGGCGGGGAACGGCGCGACGGAACTGGACATGGTGATCAATATCGGGGCGCTGAAATCCCGTTTCCCAAGCTATGTTGAGCGGGAGATCGCCGCCCTCGTCAAGGCGGCGGGGGCCATTCCGGTGAAAGTCATCCTCGAGACGAGCTACCTGAGCGACGACGAGAAGCTGGCCGTGTGCGAGATGAGCATGCGGGCGGGCGCGGCGTTCGTGAAGACGTCGACAGGCTACGGCCGGGCGGGCGCGACCGTCGAGGATGTCAGGCTCATGCGCCGCGCGGTAGGCAACCGGTTGGGCGTGAAGGCCGCGGGGGGCATTCGCACCTACATGGACGCCATGGCCATGCTGAAGGCGGGCGCGACGCGGATCGGCACGAGCGCGGGCGTGGCAATCCTGGATGGGATCCCCCCGGCGGCGCCCGTTCGCCGCTGAGGGCCACAGGGCGGGGCGCTGCCTACGAGGCGCCGGCCTCGAACACCAGCGATAACACCTCTTCGGCGATGGCTTCCGCGGCGTCGGGCTTCGCGAGCGAGCGGGCCGCCTCCCCCATGGCACCGAGCCGGGCGGAATCGCCCAGGAGATCGCGCACGGCATCAGCCAACGCGTCGCCCGAGCAGTCGGCGTCGAGCAGCATCCGTGCGGCCCCTGCATCGACAAATGCCTGCGCGTTCTGTTCCTGGTGGTTGTCGGTGGCGAAGGGAAACGGAACCAGGACGGATGGCTTGCCGAGGACGGCGATCTCGGCGGTGCTCGATGCGCCGGCCCGCGATACGATCAGATCGGCCGCAGCGCAGGCCCCCACCATGTCGTCAATGTAGGCGAACACGCGCGTGCACGCCGCGGCCCCCTCGGCGGCGCGGCGGGCCTCCTCGGCGGCGGCCTGGCCCGTCATCCAGATGAACTGGGCCTCGTCTTCGCCGAGGGCACGGATCACGTCTTGCATGGCCGCGTTGAGCGTACGTGCGCCTTGGCTTCCACCGCAAACGAGCACCACGGGGACATCTGGGCGGAGCTCGAACCGGGCGCGGGCCTCGGCGTAGGCGGGGGGATGGCGGAATCCGGCACGCACAGGATTGCCGACGACGCGGGCGGCCTCCTCGGGAAAGGAGCCCACGGTGTCCTCGAAGCTGAGCAGAATGCGGGTAGCTCTGGGCGCCAGCATCCGGTTCGCCATGCCCAGGAGCCGGTTCTGCTCATGAAGCACGGTGGGGATGCCTTTCCGCTGGGCGGCCCACAGCAAGGGCAGGGAGACGTATCCGCCGACTCCGAACACGGCCTGGGGCCGGAACCGGCGGATGTAGCGCCGGCACCGAAGGATCGACCAGGCGAGTTTGGCGGCGGCCCACGCCTTCCTCGGCGTGCGGCGCCGGGGCCATCCTTCCACCGGGATCGGCCGGAAGGGAAGGGAGAGCGAGCGGCAGACGCGCTCCTCGATACCGCCCTTGCGCCCCACCCAGACGAGATCGAGCCGCGGATCGCGTTGTTGGAGTTCCTCGATAACGGCTACGGCCGGAGACGTGTGCCCGCCGGTTCCGCCGCCAGCAACCATGATGCGCATCGTATGTCACCACCGGCCGGGCCGGGCGGAGCAAGGATGCAGGCGCGGGGCCGCAGTCACTTGGCTGCAGCCGCCAGCACGCCCCGTTCGCGTTCCACCGCCTGGAGCCCGATGTTGGTTAGGATGCCCGTGAGGGCCAGGTTCACAATCAAGGCCGTCCCCCCCGCACTGATGAAGGGGAGCGGCAACCCTTTCGTGGGCAAAAGCCCCGTGGTCACAGCCATATTGAACGCCGCCTGGATACAGATCAAGGACGCGATACCCGCGGCCAACAGCGAGCCGAACAGATCGGGCGCGCACAGGGCGATCCGGAGCGCCACCACCAGCAGTACGACGAACAGGGCGACGACGGCCAGCGTGCCGATCAGGCCCATTTCCTCGCCCCAAACCGCGAAGATGAAGTCGTTGTGGGCCTCGGGCAGGTAGTAGAGCTTCTGCTCGCTCGCGCCGAGCCCTTTGCCCCAGATTCCGCCCCGGCCGAACGCGGATAGGGACTGAACCAGGTGAAACCCGGCGGCGCTGTCCTGGTACTTGACGGGATCGAGGAAGGCCTTCACGCGGATCCACCGGTTCTCGCTCGTCAGGCACAGGACGTAGACGAGGCTGATGCCGGATACGACGGTGGAGGCGACGTGGGGCCAGCGGGTGCCGGCCATGACGCACATGAGCACGGTGACGGCGCCCATGACCACGGGCGTGCCGAGGTCGTGCTCGGCCAGCACGAGGCCGGCAAAGAGGCCGAGAAGCACCATGGGCGGCACGAACCCTTTCCAGAAGCTCTTGATTCGCTCCTGGTTTTCGGAGAGTTTGACGGCGAGCCAGACGACGAGGGCGAGCTTGGCGAGTTCGCTGGGCTGAAAGCTGAATCCGCCCAGTTGTAGCCAGCGAACAGCGCCTTTGCGTTCCACACCGAAGAGGAGCACAAGAACGAGAAGGCCCAGGCATGCCCCGCCGAGTCCCCACAGGATCCATCGATCCCGGAACCGGTGGTAGTCGAACCGGGCGGCGACGGCCATGGCGGCGAGTCCGACGCCGACGTGGATCAGGTGCATGCGTAGGAACAGGGTGCGATCGACGCCGTTCGGCGTATCCTCGCCGTACATGCGAACCGTGCCGGCGCTGTACACCATCAGTGCGCCGAGCAGGGCGAGTGCGAGCACGGTGTTCACCAAGAGCGCCGTTTCCCGTTTCATCGGCCTTTGTCCTTGTCGCTTCGGGTGGCATGGGCCGCCCATCGGTTTACGCTGTCCTTGAACACGCGGCCACGGTGCTCGAAGTTCTCGAACATGTCGAAACTCGCGCACGCCGGCGACAGCAGCACGATGTCGCCCGGGCCGGCGGCGGCCGCCGCCGCGTCCACGGCATCGTCCATCTGGTTGGCCCGGTGCGTCTGCACAAGATCCGAGAAGGCCGCATCGAGTAAGGGCGCGTCCTGCCCGAGGGTCACCAGGCGTTTGACGCGCGCCGCGATCAGGTTCCGGAGCACGCGGTAGTCGGTGCCCTTACCCTCGCCCCCGGCGATGAGGACCACGGGCTCATCGAAGCTCTCGAGGGCCACCTTGAGGCTGTCGATGTTCGTCGACTTGGAGTCGTTGTAGAAGGCAACCCCGTTCACGGTCACGACGTGCTCGATCCGGTGCTCGACGCCGCGGAACCCGCGGAGGCCGGCCAGGACGCCATCCCAGTCGAATGCACCGGCCCGCGTTGCCGTGAGCGCGGCGAGGGCGTTCTGCAGGTTGTGGCGGCCGGGCAGGTGCACGTCGCCGACATGGGCGACGGCCGCGTCGCCCTCGCGGACGATACTGCCGTCGAGCCACAGGCCCCGCTCGACGGGGCGTTCGAGACTGAACTGCCACACGTCCGAGGGCGCCACGACGGCCATCGAGTGTACGCGGGGATCATCGGCATTGACGACGGCATGATCCGACGCGGACTGGTTGGCGAAGAGCCGGGCCTTGACGCCGGCGTACGCGTCGAGCGAGCCGTGGCGTGTCAGGTGGTCGGGGGTGACGTTCAACACCACGCCGATCCACGGGCGGAACGCGTCGGTGGTCTCGAGCTGGTAGCTGCTGACTTCCAGCACGAGGAATTCGGGGGCGGGATCGAGTTGCACCGCCGCCGAGAAGGGCATGTCGTTGTTCCCTGCGAGCGCCACCGACTCGCCACACCCCGTCAGCAGAGCCTTGAGCAGTTCCGTGGTCGTGGTCTTACCGTTCGTGCCGGTGACGGCCAGAATCCGCGAGCGGCACCGGCTGTGGGCGAACTCCATCTCGCCGACGACGGAGGCGCCGGCTGCGCGCGCGCGGGCGATGGGCTCGATCGACGGCGGAACGCCGGGGCTGGGGATGACGAGGGCGGCGTCCTGGAATGCGGCGCCCGAGTGGCCGCCGCATTCGAAGGGGACACCCAGGGCGGCCAGTTCGGTGCAGCAGGGATCGCCGTCGGGCAAGTCACGCATCTCGGTGACGAAGACGCGGGCCCCGTCGCGGAGCAGGAGGCGCGCCAGGGCCACGGCCGTCCGGCCGAGTCCGACGACAACCACTTTCTTGCCGCGCACGTCCATCCGGTTACCTCAGTTTCAGCGTCGCGAGGCTCATAAGGGCGAACAGGAGGGCGATGATCCAGAAGCGAATCGTCACCTTGTCCTCCGACCACCCGAGCAGTTCGAAGTGGTGGTGAAGCGGGGCCATCTTGAACACGCGCTTGCCGCGCAGCTTGAACGAGGCCACCTGGATGATCACGCTGGCCGCCTCGAGCACGAAAAGCCCGCCGACGATGACGAGAAGCAGTTCCTGTTTGGTGAGGATGGCCATCGTCCCGATGGCGCCGCCCAAGGCCAGCGAACCGGTGTCGCCCATGAACACCTCGGCGGGATGGGAGTTGAACCAGAGGAAACCGAGGCCGGCGCCGAGCATGGCCGCGCCAACCACGGTGAGTTCGCTCGCTTCGGGGACGAAGATGAGGAAGAGGTAGCGCGACCAGTCGGCGCGGCTGACGATATAGGCGATGGCGGTGTAGGCCATGAGCGACATGATCGATGCGCCGACGGCGAGGCCGTCGAGGCCGTCGGTCAGGTTCACCGCGTTGGACGAGCCGACGAT
>JAFGTL010000409.1 GCA_016934125.1 Candidatus Hydrogenedentota bacterium | reverse complement strand
GCGGCCGACGCGATCGTGGTCGGCTCGCATGGGCACGGGGCGCTCTATGAACTGCTGCTCGGGAGCGTGAGCGAAGGGGTCATTCGCGACGCGCCGTGCCCCGTGCTGGTGGTGCCGAGTCGGTTGTCCGCGCCGAAGCCCGCCTAGACAGGCCGTCAGCGCAAGGTGCGTTGCAGCGCCACCACGACGCCCTGGATGTTGACGCTGCGGGCGGGCACGAGGAAGGGGTCCATCTCGGCGTTGGCGGGGCGCAACTCGATCATGTCGCCGTGGCGGTAATAGCGCTTGACGGTGGCCTCGTCGTCGACGAGCGCGACCACGACATCGCCCTTGGTGGGCGCCCGCTCCTGATCCACGATAATCACGTCCCCGTCGAGGATCCCGTCGTCGATCATGCTGTCGCCGTGGACGCGGAGGCAATAGGTGCCCCGGGGCGTAACGGTCGTGGACACGGCGACGTGGCCTTCGATGTTCTCCTCGGCGAGGATGGGCTGGCCAGCCGCGATCCGGCCCAGCAGGGGGAGCGTGGCCACATCCCCGCGGTACAACCCCGCCGCGGCCTTGTCGGTAACCCGAATCGAGCGCGCCTTGGAGGTGCGCTCGATATAGCCCTTCTTTTCGAGGGCGACGAGGTGGTCGCTGACGCCGTTCGTCGACGAGATGTTGAACCGCTGGCCGATTTCATCGATAGTAGGGGGCATTCCGTGTTCGCGGATGCAGTCGATGATGAAGGTCAGGATGTCCGCCTGCCGGCGCGTGAGCCCTTTGGCCATGAGTCGATCTCCCGGGGCTGAATTCTTTTTCAGCCCCATTGAACCATGTTGCGCCGGGTTTGTCAAGCCCCATTGCAGGGGGGGGGCCGCAGCCGGGCAGCGAAAAGCCCCCGCCCGGGGATGGGGCGGGGGCTTGGATCTCGTCGGACACGGCTACTCGGCGAACCGCAGCAAGTGATAGTCCTTCTTACCTTTACGGACCACGGCCATGGTGGCGGAACACAAAGACGCCTCGCCCAGTACGGCGTCCTCGGCGGTCACGCGCTCGTTATTCAGATAGAGGCCGCCACTACGCAGCATGCGGCGTGCCTGGCCCTTGCTGTCGAACACGCCCGCGTCCACGAGCACGTCGATCAACGGCCGCTGTTCGGCGAGGGCGCTCCGGGGAAGCTGGGTGGAGGGCACCTCGCTGAACACATCCTCGAGGGTGGCGTCGTCGAGGCCGCGTAACTCGCCGCCGAACATGGCCTTAGCGGCGCGAATGGCGTTCTGCAGGGCCTCTTCGCCGTGGATGAGGCCGGTGACCTCCTCGGCAAGGCGGCGCTGGCCGTCGCGGGCCTCCGGGGCCTCCTCGCAGCGGGCCTCGAGGGCCTCGATCTCGTCCTTGGGCAGGTTGGTGAGCAGGCGGAGCAGCCGGGGCACGTCGGCATCGGCCTGGTTGATGAAGAACTGGAACATCTTGTAGGGCGAGGTGCGGGCCGGATCGAGCCAGACGGCGCCGGCCTCGCTCTTGCCGAACTTGGTGCCGTCGGACTTGGTGAGCAGCGGGAAGGTCAACCCGAAGGTCTCGGTGCCGCGGAGCCGGCGGGTGAGATCCATACCGGCCACGATGTTGCCCCACTGATCGCTGCCGCCCACCTGGAGCCGGCAATCGCAGGTGTCATGGAGATGGAGGAAGTCGTAGGACTGGAGCAGGCTGTAGGAGAACTCGGTAAACGAGATGCCGTGTTCGCGATCTTCGAGGCGGCGCCGGACGGATTCGCGCGCCATCATGACGTTGACGGAGAAATGCTTGCCGATATCGCGCAGGAAATCGATGAGGGGGAGCGGCGCGAGCCAGTCGGCGTTGTTGAGCATGGTGGCGGGATTGGGCCCGTCGAAATCGAGGAATCGTCCGAGCTGCCCGCGCAGGCCGGCGGCGTTCGCCTCGACTTGCTCGCGCGAGAGGAGTTGGCGTTCCTCGGTCTTGCCGCCGGGATCGCCGATCATGCCGGTGGCGCCGCCGACGAGGGCGATCACCTTGTGCCCGTGGCGTTGGAAATGGCGGAGGAGGAGTATGGGGAGGATCTGGCCGATGTGGAGGCTGTCGGCGCTGGGATCGAACCCGCAGTAGACGGTGAACCGCTCCATGTCGATGAGGCGGGCGAGCTCGTCGTGGGTGATCTGGTTCACGAATCCGCGCCAAGTCAGTTCTTCGAAGAGTGTCATGGTTCATCTCCGGTTGAGCGGGCCCGTGGTGTGCCGGGCCCCGGAAGCCGCGCACACGCGTGCGCGGGGGAGTTCGTTACAGGGCGGATGGATGATCAGACACGGCGATACGCGCGGCAGACGCGCACGGCGCCTGCCGGAACCCCTCCGTCGAATGTGGCGTGTCTGGCCATGGGCGGTACGGTATCAGAACGCGGCGCCGGAATCCAGCGTCCGGACGCCAGAACGTCTGGTAGCGAAGGGCGGCGCGTCCGAAGTCTTTGACGGTGCGCGGGTTCCGCTCGGCCACATAGTCACCCATTGGGTGAGCATCGCGTAAGCACAACTCGCGAGGCCGAGCTTGCCTCACGCGCCG
>JAFGTL010000408.1 GCA_016934125.1 Candidatus Hydrogenedentota bacterium | reverse complement strand
CTGGGCCTATGGCTGGTGCTGCGGCTGATTCTGCGCGATCGGCACCGGGCCGGGCTGGTGGCCTCGCTGGTGGTGGTGGCCTTCTTCATGCTGTGGGGCGCTCTGGAAGACTTCATTCTCGTGGTTGTGCCGTGGCTGGCGGGGTGGCGGCCGCTGGCGTTCTATGGGGCGTACGCGGCGGCGGTGGCGGCGGGCTTGGGGGCGCTGGTGTGGCATTACCGGGCGGAGCGGCGCTACGCGTTGACGCTGATGGGGGCGCTGGCGGTGATCGGGGTGATCTGGATGCTGATCGCCATGCTCCTGTTGTCGCCGGTGTTCGGCCGGCGCGCCGCTTGGCTCATCACGGGCTACCTGATCGTGTTCGTGGCGGCCCTCGCGTGGGTGCTGCGGTACCGGGGCGATCTGCGCGTGGCGACGCGCAGCATGAACTGGTTCGGCGGGGTGCTCATCGGTCTGTATGTGGCGGTGTTCGTCATCAACGCGGGCGGCCGGCCGGCGGACGCGCCGCCCCCGCTCGATCTCGGCGCCGCGCCCGCGGGGGAGGCCGCCCTGCCCGATATCTACCTGATCGCGCTCGATGGCTATGCCCGTTCGGACGTGCTCCGCGACACGTTCGGCTACAACAACCTGCCCTTCGAGGACGCCATGCGCGCCCAGGGCTTCGAATTCGCGGCTGAAAGCAGGGCCAACTACGACGGGCCCACGGTCTCCCTCGCCGCCCTGCTCAACCTGGATTATCTCGAAGGCCTGCTTCCGCACGATGCGGCCCGGGGCGAAGACAACGGGACGGCCGAGGCCCTGGCGCTGTATCACGAGAACCGGGCGTTCCGTTTCCTCAAGGAACGGGGATACGAGTTGCTGGCGTTCTCGCCCGGATTGGTTTCGCTCGAGCCGCGGCCGCCGGTCGATGTCTGCCTGAGCCCGCCCCGGGCGTTGAACGAGGTGGAGGTGGTGTTGCTGGAGCGCACGGTGGTGTCGCGCTTCATGCAGGTGGTGTACTACGCGAAATACCGCAATCCGGCCTACTGGCGGTTTGCGGCGCGCAGGAAGCGCATCCTGTATGCGTTCGACGAACTCGGCCGGCTCGCTGAGGAGCGCAGCGAGGCGCCCCGGTTCGTGTTCGCCCACCTGCTGATTCCGGGCTCGCCGTTCCTGTTCACGCGGACGGGCGATCGGGCCCAGCCGTTCGGCGCGGGGTCGCTGGCGATTCACCAGACGTTCCGTGACGATGTGCGCGCCTACCTGGCGGCCTACGTGGATCAACTCCACTTCACGAACCATGCGTTGCAGCAGGCCGCGGCGCGCATTGTGGAGCAGTCGAAGCGGCCGGCCGTGGTGATCGTGGTGTCGACGCGGGGGGCGGCCCTGGTGCGGCGGGGCCCGGGGGACTCGGGGCCGTCTGAGCCGCAATGGCCCGCGAATCTGGTGTCGGTTCGGTTTCCGGAGCCGACGCCTGGGCTGGAGCCCGCCGATTCGGCGCGGCTGTACGACTCGATCAGCCTGGTGAACGTGCTGCGTGTGACGTTCAACCGGGTGTTCGGGGCGGGCCTGCCGCTGCTGCCGGATGAGGTGCGGGGCGACTCGACTGGGCGCCCGGGAACGCCGGCGGGCGTTGTTTCATCTTCACAGAACTGACATTCTCTTGACGGCCCGGTGCGGCCGGGGTGTGATTGTGCACACTTGACTCCGTGGGCGGTTTGGGGCAGGATGCCAGGAGCCCGCACTGGGCGGCGCGGCGGCCCGGGACACGGCTCCCGGCCGGCGTTGGCCTGCACAACGTTTTCCACGGGAATAACTTAGGCTGGATCAAAGGGCGTGAACTGGACAGCGTGGTAGAGCCTCTAGAAAACGGATATTCCTTGCTCAAGGCGGTCGCGGATCGCGAGGGCGCTCTGCTGGCGCGTGTAGCGGATGCGGAGCGCGAGGCCCGGGCGATTGTCGAGGCGGCGCGCACCGAGGCGGCCGCGCGCACGGCGGCCAGTGAGCGGCGGCTTGGGGAGGAACTCGCGGGACTGCGGCGTGAGGCGGAGTCGGCGCGGGCCGAGGCGGCGGCGGCGATCCGGGCCGCGGCGCGGGAGAAGCTGGATCGGCTCCGGGGCAAGGCGGAGGAGCGGGCCGAGGAAATCGTGGCGGAAGTGGTGGGCCTCGTGATGCCGCCGGAGACGGGAGGGGGCGCACCATGATCGCCGAGATGGATCGGCTCGAGATCGTGTGCACGCGCACGGTGTTGCCGGGCCTGGTGGAGGCGCTGCAGGAGCAGGGGCTGATCCACATCGAGGAGGTGCCGCTGTCGGTGGAGCACGCGCCCGGGTTCCTGCACCGGGTGCATCTGGACGGGGCGCAGCAGGCCGAGGCGGATGCCCTCGATCAACTCCACCGGATGCTGCTGGAGATCGATCCGCTGTTGACGATTGCGCCGGAGCGGGAGGAGGTGGCCGCGGCCGTGGAGGCCCTGGCGGAGACGCCTCGGAGCGAGTGGCGGCGGCTGGCGCGGGGCTGGAGCCGCGATCTGCGCTCGCTGACGCGCCGGCACGCCAACGTGAAGGACAACCTCGAAGTTCTCACCAGTTTCCACAACACGCTGCTGTCCGTCGAACCGCTCCTGGAGGGGCGGCACGTCGTGCTCGGCAAAGACGCGCGCGCCTTCGTGGTCAAAGGCGATACCGCCCGCGCCCTGAAGCGGCTTCAGGAACGCTGCCGCCACGAGATCGGGCCCGACGCGTTGTTGTTTCACCGGCGGGTGTCGCGGAACGCCCTGGTTGGGGTGGTCACCTACCCGGAGGCCCGGAACGAGGCCGTCGGCTTCATTCTGCGCGAGGAACACATTGCGCCGGTGGATCTGCCCGACAAGGCGGTGAAAGGCCTGCCGTTTCACGAGGTGATGGCCAATTTGGGCAAGACCATGGCGGGCCAGCGGGAGAGCTTGGCGGAAATCCGGGCGGAGCTGGACAGGTTCGCGACGGAACACGGGCCGTCGCTGCGGGCGCTGCGGCTGATGGTGGCGGATCGCGTGGCGCAGTTGTCCATCACGAAGCAGTTCGCCGAGAGCCGGATGGTGGCCGTGATCCACGGTTGGGTGCCCAGCAGCGATGCGCCGGCGCTCGTGAAGACGATCCGCGAGCGGTTTTCGGGGCACGTGGCCATCGGCCGCCTGCCCGTCGAGCGCGTCGAGCGCTCGAACGTGCCCACGCTGCTACGGAACAACCGGGTGTTGCAACCCTTCGAGGTGCTCCTGGGCCTGTTCCGGCCGCCCACCTACGGCACCATCGATGCGAGCGCGTTCGTGGGGGTGTTCTTCGTGTTTTTTTACGGGTTTATCCTGGGCGACGCGGTGTACGGGGCGGCGGTGGCGGCGCTGGCGTGGTGGTTGCGGCGCCGGTATGGGGCGAACCGGACGGTTCGGGCGGCCGCGTCCGTCGGGGTGTACATGGGGCTGTCGTCCATCGTGTTCGGCGTGCTGTTCGGCGAGTACTGCGGCGACCTTGGCCATACGCTGCTCGGGCTGCGCCCGATCTGGCTCCACCGCAGCCACAACGCCATGACGCTGCTGGCCGTGGCCGTGGGATTCGGGGCCGTGCACGTGGTGCTGAGCCTGATCATGGGCATCCGCGAGGAACTGCGGCACCGGGCCACGCGCCACGCCCTCGAGAAGCTCGGGCTGCTACTCGGATTGCTCGGGGTGGGCGTGGGCGTGGCGGGCTATGCGGGCCTGGCGCCGTTCAACACGGTGGCGGGGGCCGTGGCGGCGGCGGCGCTGCTGGGGGCCTGCGTAGTGCTGCTGCTCGGGGCCACAGGCGCGATGGCGCCGGTGCGCTTGATGGAGGTGATCTCGCTCGTGGCCAACGTGCTGTCCTACAGTCGGCTCATGGCGGTGGGCATCGCGTCGCTGGCGTTGGCGGATGTGGCCAATGAACTCGCCCGGGGAACCCACAACCTTGTCATCGGCATTCCGGTGGGGATCGCCATTCACGTGCTCAACGTCGGGTTCGGCATGTTCAGCCCGACGATCCATTCGCTGCGGCTCAACTACGTGGAAGCGCTGCCGAAATTCTACGCGCCGGAAGGCCGGCCGTATCAACCGTTCAAGAAGGAGGCATTACAGTGATGAATCGTAACCGTGGGATCGCGGCGATCCATCGGGCGGGCGCCGCATTCGGCATCGTGGCGGTGGCCGGGCTGCTCGCGTGCGCGCCGGCCTGGTGCGCCGGGGAGTCCGGATCTGCGGAGGCGTCCGCGGAGGCCGCGTCGGATCGCGGGGGGGTGTCGCTGGCGATCCGGACGGCCGGGTTGGCCATCGCGGCGGCGCTGGCGATCGGGCTGACGGGCCTGGCGACGGCGCGGGTGCAGGCGGCGGTGGGCGCGGGGGGCACGGGGGCGATGGCCGAGAAGCCGGAGTTGTTCACGAACATTCTGGTGCTGTTCGCGATCCCCGAAACGATCGTCGTGCTTGGATTCGTTGTGGCGTATCTGCTGTTGAGCAGCATCTGAGCGGCACGATGGGACTCCAGGATCTCTGCAACACGCTCGAAGGGCAGGTGGCGGCCCAGTGCGAAGCGATCCTCGAGGAGGCGCGCCGGGAGGCGGCGTCTATTCTCGAGGAGGCCGGCCGCGCCGCCGTCGAGCGGCGCGAGCGGGCCCTCGAACAGGAGCGGGCCGCCCTCGCACAGCGGGCCGAGGAGGGCCGGCGCGGGGCCGAGGCGGAGGCCGCCATCGCGGCGCTCACCATGCGGCAGGCCGTGGCAGAGGATCTCCTGGAACGGGCCGGTGCGGAGCTGGAGCGGATCGCGTTGGGGCCGGAGTTCGGCCCGATCCTGGCCCGGTTGCTCGACGAGGCGCTGGGAGCGGCACTTGACGCGGCGCCGGATGGGGATCTCGTGGTGGAGGCGCCCGGGGCCTATGTGGATCGGTGCCGGGCGCGGCTGGGCGAGGGGGGCGTGTCGCGGGCCACGGTGTGCGCGGGCGACGGCCTGGTGGACGGGGTGCGGGCGCAGGACGCCGGGCGGACGTTCCGCGTGACGAACACGCTGTCGGCGCGGTTCGAGAAGGTACGCACCGAGGCGCGGCGGGCGTGTGTCGCGCGCCTTACCGATGGAGGGGCCTAGCCGGTGGAACGGAGGGACGAGTTCGCCGCGCACCTGAATGCGCGCGTCCGGGCCATGAAGAGCATGCTGTTCGACCGCGCGCAGTACGAGGATCTTCTGGATCAGGCCGACTTGTCGATGCTCATCGAGGTGCTCTTGAACTCGCCCTACGGACACGAGATGGCCGAAGCGCTGACGCGGTTCCAGGGCGCGGCGGCGGTCGAGGAGGCGGTATCGCGCAACCTGGCCGAGAACTACCGGAGGCTGGTGGCGCTGTGCCGGGGGCGGGAAGAGATCGGCGGGGTGTCGCCGGTTGCCGTGTTCTTCGAGCGTTGGGATCTGATCGCCGCGAAATCGCTGTTGCGCGCGCGGCACGCGGGCCTGCACCCGCGGGCGGCCATGGCCGTGCTGGTTCCCGGCCCGGGCATGGGGGTCGCCCTGCTGCGGGAGTTGGCCGAACGGGAGGACATGGAGGGCCTTGTCCACGGGCTGGCGGCCTGGAATCCAGCGCTGTGCGCGCCGTTGGTGGATGCGCTGGCGGTGTATGCGGCGGAGCGGGACGTGTCCGTGCTCGAGGAGCGGCTGGATCGCAGCTACTTCGTCGAGCAGGCGGCCCGGCTCACGGAGCCGGGCGACGACGATTGCGAACTGCTCCGCCACGTGCTGCAGATGGAGATCGACCGGATCAACCTGCGCATCGTGTTCCGCTCGGGGGATGACGCGCGCGCGGCACGGCTCGTCGAGGGGGGCACGCTGTCGCGGCGGACGCTGCAGGGCATGGCCGACGCGCCGAGTGCGGCCGAGGCGATGGAGTTTCTCGGGAACACGGCCTACCGGGAACTGGTGGAAGGGCTGTTCCAGTTCCTGCAGAGCGCCCGGTTCTCGCCGCTCGAACGGTTGTTCGATCTGTTCATCATCACCTATCTGAAACGGATTGCGCGGGTGCGGGTGCTCAGCCTCGCGGTGCTCATGCACTACGCTTGGCTGAAGTACAACGAGGTGATGAACCTGCGGCTCATCGCCCAGGGCGAGGCGCGCCACCTGCCCCGGGGCCGGATCCGGGAGGAGCTGGTGTATGCCTGATCTGATCGCCATCGCCGAGGGGCACCTGGCCATCCAGTTCGAGCTGGCCGGCATCGCGGTGGACGAGGCGGCCGACGCCCAGGAGGCCGAGGAAACGCTGGCGCGCCACCTCGAGAGCGAGGCGGGGGTGGTGATCGTGCAGGAGACGTTTGCGGAGGGGTTTTCCGAGGCGATGCGCGATCGGCTGGCGCGGCGCAGGGATCTGCCGCTGGTGGTGTACTGCCCGCTGTTCGACAAGGAAGACTCGGCGGTGGACGCGTACGTGGCCGAGGTGGTGCGGCCGGCGGTGGGTTATGAAATTCGGTTGGAGTGATCGCGGATGGAGGCAACGACAGTAGAACGCGCCGGAACGGTGACGCGCATCTCAGGGCCGATGGTGTCGGCCACGGGGATGCCGGGCGTGGCCATGGGCGAGATCGTGCGCGTGGGCCGGGCCGCGCTCATGGGCGAGGTGATCCGGATCGACGGGGACACGGTGTTCGCGCAGGTGTTCGAGGACACGGCGGGCATGGGCCTGGGCGAGCCGGTGGTGGGCACGGGCGCGCCGCTCGTGGTGGAACTGGGCCCGGGCCTGCTCGGACAGACCTTCGACGGCATCCAACGGCCGCTGCCCGCCCTGCGGGAGTTGTCGGGCGATCTCGTGGGCCGGGGGCTGAGCGCCGCTGCGCTGGATCGGGATCGGACGTGGGCGTTCGCGCCGCAGGTGGCCGCGGGCGACGCGGTGGCCGGGGGCGATGTGCTGGGCACGGTGCAGGAGACGGCGACGATTGAGCAACGGATTCTCGCGCCGCCGGGCACGGCGGGCCGGGTGGATTCCGTTGTGGCGCCGGGCGCGTATCGCGTGCACGAGCCGATTGTCGAGCTCGAGGACGGCACGCGGCTGAGCATGATGCAGCGGTGGCCGGTGAAGGCGGCGCGGCCGGCCGGGGCGAAGCTGGCGTCCGATCGGCCGTTTCTCACGGGCCAGCGGGTGCTCGATTGCCTGTTCCCGATTGCGCTGGGGGGCACGGCCATCGTGCCGGGGGGGTTCGGCACGGGCAAGACGGTGGTCGAGCAGACGCTGTCGAAATACTGCAACGCGGACATCATCGTGTACGTCGGGTGCGGCGAACGGGGCAACGAGATGGCCGACGTGCTGTCCGAGTTCCCCGAACTGCAGGATCCGCGGACGGGCGCGTCGCTCATGGGCCGGACGGTGCTGGTGGTGAACACGTCGAACATGCCCGTGGCCGCGCGGGACGCGTCGGTGTACACGGGCGTCACGATTGGCGAGTATTACCGCGATCAGGGCTACGACGTGGCGGTAATGGCGGACAGCACGTCGCGGTGGGCGGAGGCGTTGCGCGAGATCGCGTCGCGGCTCGAGGAGATGCCCGGCGAGGAGGGGTATCCGACGTATCTCGCGGCGCGGATCTCGGAGTTCTACGAGCGCGCGGGGCGCGTCGTGTGCGCGGGCAACGGCGAGGCGCGGCAGGGCTCGCTGACGCTGGTGGGGGCCGTGTCGCCGCCGGGCGGCGATTTCTCCGAGCCCGTGACGCAGACATCGCTGCGGGTGGCGGGCGCCCTGTGGGCGCTGGACGCGTCGCTCGCCTACCGGCGCCACTACCCGGCGGTGAACTGGAATCGGAGCTATTCGCTCTACGACGAGGAGTTGGACGGCTGGTTTCGCGAGCACGGGCCCGAGGGCTGGTGCGAGCGCCGCCGGGACGCGGTGCGCCTCCTCCAGCGAGATGCCGAACTCCAGGAGGTGGTGCAACTGGTGGGGCCGGACGCCCTGCAAGACGCCGAGCGGCTCGTGCTCGAGGCCTCGAAGCTGATCCGCGAGGTGTTCCTGCAGCAGAACGCCTTCTCGGATTCGGACGCCTATTCGAGCCTCGAAAAGACGGGCGGATTGCTCGATACGGTGCTCGTGTTCTACGAGAAATGCCGCGCCCTCCTTGACGACGGGGCCATGCTGGATCGGCTTCTGGATTTGCCGGTTCGCGAGGACTTGGCGCGACTGCGCGACGCGCCGAGCGATGGATTTGCCGCCCGGAAAGACGAGGTGATCGCCCAGATCCGGGCCATGGCCGCCGAGGCGGCCGGGAAATAGGGAATGGAGAGCATGGAGACAAAGCCGAGCGGAGGCGGGGGGGCGCGCGATCTGCTCCACCGGCAATACTGGGATCTGAGCTACGTCTCGGGGCCGCTCGTGTTCCTGAAAGACGGGCACCGCTTCGCCACCGGCGCCATTCTCGATCTCGTCCTCGGCGACGGCGCCGTCCGGCAGGGGCAGGTGCTCGAGACGAGCACCACCCACGCCGTCGTCCAAGTATTGCAGGGCACCCAGGGCGTCGACATCGAGCGCACCTCGGTGTCGCTCCGGGCCGATGCGGCCCGGCTCGGCGTGTCGAGGGATATGATCGGGCGGCGGTTCAACGGGCTCGGCGAGGCGATTGACGGGTTGCCGCCGGTGCTGCCGGACGAGGAACTCGACATCATGGGCGCGGCCATCAACCCCGTGGCCCGCGACAAGCCGCGCGATTTCATCGAGACGGGCCTGTCCTGCATTGACGGGTTCAACACGCTGGTGCGGGGCCAGAAACTGCCGATCTTCTTCGGCGCGGGCCTGCCGGCGAACCGGTTGGCGCGCCATATCGTCCGGCATGCGGCGACGAAGAGCGATGCCGAGGAATTCGTGGTGGTGTTCGGGGCGATGGGCATCACGGAGCGGGAGGCGGCCTTCTTCCTGCGCTCGTTTGGCGAGAGCGGGCAGGGGGCGCGCGTGGTTGCCTTCATCAACAAGGCCAACGATCCGGCCATCGAGCGGCTGTTCACGCCGCGGTGCGCGCTGACGGCGGCCGAATACCTGGCGTTCCACCACGGGTTCCAGGTGCTCGTGGTGCTGACGGACATGACGAATTACTGCGAGGCGCTCCGGCAGGTGTCGAGCGCGCGTGAGGAAATCCCCGGGCGCCGGGGGTATCCGGGCTACATGTATACGGATTTATCGAGCATCTACGAGCGGGCGGGCCGGCTGCGGGGGAACCGGGGGTCGGTGACGCAGATCCCGATGGTATCCATGCCCGACGATGACATCACCCATCCCATCCCCGATCTCACGGGCTACATCACGGAAGGGCAGATCGTCATGAGCCGGGCGCTCCACCGGCAGGGGTTGTTCCCGCCGGTGGACGTGCTGCCGAGCCTGTCGCGGCTCATGAATAACGGGATCGGCGAGGGCTTGACGCGGGCCGACCACCGCGATCTTGCCAACCAGTTGTACGCCTGCTATGCTCACGGCCGCGACATCCGCAAGCTGATGTCCATTGTCGGGGAGGACGCCCTCGGCGATCTCGATCGGAAGTACCTCCAGTTCGCCCAGGAATTCGAGAGCCAGTTGATCGGTCAGGGCGACGTGCGCCGCACCATTGACGAGACGCTGGGCCTCGGGTGGCGGCTGCTTGCGCTCATTCCCAAAGAGGAACTGACGCGAATCAACAAGGATCTGATCGATCGGTATTATTGCGAGATCATGGAGGACGGTGTGCCGTCGCCGTTCGTCGGGTGAGGAAGGAACGCGGCATCCGGCCGTGTTGTGAAGGATCGGAATCGTGAGTCTCGATACGACAGCGCCGACGCGGATGAACCTGCTGGCGCGGCGGGCGCAGATCAAGCTGGCCGCGGACGGTGTTGCCCTGCTCAAGGGGAAGCGCGAGGCGCTGCTCAAGGAGTTGATCGAACGGGCGCGCAAGCTGCGGGCCCTTCGCGAGGAACTGCACCGGCGGGGCCGGGCGGCCGGGGCGGCACTGGCCCTGGCGCGGGCCGTGCGAGGCACGCCGGAGGTGCGTGCAGCGGGGGCCGCGGGCCGGCGGCAGGTGCCGGTGCGCGTCGAGCAGAAGAAGGTGTGGGGCCTGCCCCTGTCGGAGGTGGAGAGCGGCGGGCTGGTGCGGGAGGTGGACGAGCGGGGCCTTGGGCAGTTGGACTGCTCATCGCACGTGATCGAGGCGGCCGAGGCGGCCGAGGGCATGATCGAGCAGTTGATCCGGTGCGCGCCCGTGGAGGCGAACTTGCAGATCCTGGGCGACGAGGTGCGCACGGTGAGCCGGCGGATCAACGCGCTGCAGGATCATCTGTTGCCGCGGCTGCGGGACGATGTACGGGCCATCGCCCGGGCGCTCGATGAGCGCGAGCGGGAGGAGCGGTTCCGGTTGAAGCGAATCAAGGCGAGGAGATCGGCCCGCGAGGCCGGCGTTGGGAGTGTGTGAGCCATGCTGTTGGGAGAGATCCTGCGCGAGGGACTGGTGAAAACCCAACTCGAAGCGCAGACGAAAACCGAAGCCATCGAGGAACTGGTGGATCTGCTGGCCGACGCCCACGAGATTCCGCTGTCGTTGCGCGATCACGTGGTCGGGGCCGTCATGGAGCGCGAGCGCTCGATGAGCACGGGCATGGAGCATGGCGTGGCGCTGCCCCACGGGAGTTCGAGCCAGATCGACGACATCGTCGGCGCGCTCGGCATCGCGCCGCACGGCATCCCCTTCGAGAGCCTGGACGGGCAACCGGCGCAGCTCATCATCCTCCTCGTGCTGCCCAAGGAGAGGTTCCAGGCCCACGTGCGCACGCTGGCGGGCATCGCGCACCTGCTCGGAAACGGCGAATTCCGGAAGGCGTTGCTGGCCGCGCCCGATGCGGATGCGGTGCTGCAGCTCATCGAACGCGAGGAAGAGGGGGACGTGTTCTTCGACTTGCGGGGCGGGAGTTGAGCGGCTGTGCCGGCGGCGGGGGCGGGGCGCGTCGGCAGAGGGGAAGCGTATGAAGCTGACGGTGCTCGTGGACAACAACACCCTGACGGATCGGTACTTCTACGCGGAACCGGGGGTGTCGTACCTCATCGAGGACGCGGGCGTCCGGGTGCTGTTCGATGTGGGCTACTCGGATGTGTTTCTGAGCAATGCCACGCGCATGGGCCTCGGTCTCCGCGATCTCGACTACATTGTCCTCTCCCACGGCCATCTCGATCATACCTGGGGCCTGACCGCCCTGCTGCGCCTCTACCTCGAGTCGACGATCGAGGGCATTCCCTTCAAGCGGCCCGTGCTGGTGGCCCATCCCGAGGCCCTCACGACGCGCTACCTCGGCGGCCTGCCGGAGATCGGCTCGCCGTTCTCGGCGGACAAACTGGCCCGCCATTTTGATCTCCATCTTTCGGAGGGGCCGGTTCGACTCACCGAGCGGCTTCTGTTCCTCGGGGGCATCGATCGGCGGAACTCCTTCGAGGGTCGAAACCCGATTGGCCAGTTGGCGCCGGCCGGCGAGGAGGATGAGGACTACGTCGTCGACGATCACGTCCCGGACGACACCGGCCTGGCGTATACCTCGCCCGACGGCTTGGTGTTGGTGGTGGGTTGCGCCCACGCCGGGATCTGCAACATCGTCGATCAGGCCAAACGGCTCACCGGGGAGGATCGGGTGGTCGACATCATCGGCGGGCTCCATCTGCAGGGCGGGAATTGCGAACAGATGGGCGGGACGCTCGAGTACATCGGCGGGCTCGGCCTGCGCGCGCTTCACGCGTGCCATTGCACCAGCCTCGATGCGAAAGTGGCGCTGGCCGGCGCGGCCCGGCTCGAAGAGGTGGGCGTCGGGCTCGTGCTCGAGTACGAATAGGCGCGGGAATCGGCCGGGGCGCTACGCGGAATCCGGCGGCACCTCGATCTGCCACGGGCCTGTCCGATCGGGGCCGTCGAGGGCGTCGGCAAGCAGGCGGAGGAAGTCGGCGCGGGGGATTGGGCGGGCGCCGAGCGATTCGAGGTGGGGCGACTCGACTTGGCAGTCGATGAGGGCAAAGCCCCAGGCCCGTGCGTGGGCCACGAGCGATGCGAGGGCCACCTTCGACGCGTTCGTTTCCCGCGAGAACATGGACTCGCCGAAAAAGCACCGCCCCAAGGAGATCCCGTACAGTCCGCCCACCAGCGCGCCGTCACGCCGGCATTCGATGGAGTGGGCCCAGCCCGCCTCGTGGAGCCGGAAATAGGCCTCGCGCATCTCGGGGGTGATCCAGGTGTCCTCGCGGCCGGGATACCGCGTGGCCGCGCAGGCGTCGATCACCTCGTCGAAGGCACGATCCATGGCGATCGAGAAGGGGGCGCTGCGTAGGACGCGGCGGAGCCGGCGGGAGACGTGGAACTCGTCCGGAAACAGCACCATGCGGGGGTCGGGCGACCACCAGAGGATGGGATCGGGCTCGCCGTACCACGGGAAGATGCCCGTGCGGTAGGCGAGGAGGAGGCGCTCGATGCGGAGGTCGCCGCCGACGGCGAGGAGGCCGTCCGGGCCGGCCCACTCGGGCCGGGGAAACACGAGTTCATCTGTCAGGCGGAATATGGGCATCGGGTTCCGGATCGCGCGGGGCGATCTTCCCTCACGTCACGAATAGGAGAAGGTGATGGCATCGCCGGCGACGTCGACGAGCACGCGCCCGCCCTTTTCGAGCCGGCCGAAGAGGAGTTCGTCGGACAGCTTGTCTTTGATTTCGGTTTGGATGAGGCGGTTCAGAGGCCGGGCGCCGAGGGTGTCATCGTAGCCGTGTTCGGCGAGCCAGGTGCGGGCGCCGGGCGTGAGCGAGAGGGCCACCTTGCGCGCGGCCAGCCGGCCCTGGAGTTCGGCCATGAACTTGTCGACCACGCGCTCGATGACGTCCATGGGAAGGCCGTCGAAGGAGACGATGGCGTCGAGGCGGTTGCGGAACTCGGGGCTGAAGGTCTTCTCGACGGCCTTGAGCCCTTTGCTCCTGTTATCGCCCGCAGCGGCGCCGAACCCGATGGATCGGGCGGCGAGATCGCGGGCGCCGGCGTTCGAGGTCATGATGAGGGCGACGTTCCGGAAATCGGCCTTCTTGCCGTTGTTGTCGGTGAGGGTGGCGTGATCCATCACCTGGAGGAGGATGTTGAAGAGGTCGGGATGGGCCTTCTCGATCTCGTCGAGGAGGAGCACGCAATGGGGGTTCCGGCGGATCTCATCGGTGAGCAGGCCGCCCTGATCGAAGCCGACGTAGCCGGGCGGCGCGCCGATAAGGCGGGCGACGGCGTGTTTCTCCATGTACTCGCTCATGTCGTAGCGGGCGAAGTGGACGCCGAGGATGGCGGCAAGCTGCCGGGCGAGCTCGGTTTTGCCGACGCCCGTCGGCCCGATGAAGAGAAAGCAGCCGACGGGTTTGTCGGGCTGGGCGAGGCCGGCGCGGGAGCGCTTGATGGACGTGGCGACGGTGTGGACGGCCTCGTCCTGGCCGAACACGACGCGGCGCAGATCGTCTTCGAGTGTGCCCAGTCGCTCCTTGTCGGATGACGAGACGGTTCGGGCGGGGATCCGGGCGATATCGGCGACGACGCGCTCGATGTCGGCTGGGCGGACGGTTTTCCGGGGCGTTCCGGGGGCGAGCCGGAGCGTGGCGCCGGCCTCGTCGATGACGTCGATGGCTTTGTCGGGGAGGAATCGGTCGTTGATGTGGCGCGCGGCGAGATCGGCGGCGGCCCGCAGGGCCGAGTCGGTATACCGGGCGCCGTGATGGGCCTCGTAGCGGGACTTGAGCCCGCGGAGGATGAGGACGGTTTCCTCCATGGTGGGCTCGAGGATCTCGATCCGCTGGAACCGGCGCGACAGGGCGCGATCGCGCTCGAAATGGTTCTTGTACTCCTCGTAGGTGGTGGATCCGATACAGCGGATCTCGCCGGAGGCCAGCACGGGCTTGAGGATGTTCGAGGCGTCCATGGTGCTGTCGGAGGTCGAGCCGGCGCCGACGACGGTGTGCGTCTCGTCGATGAAGAGGATGATGTTCTCCTGCTGCGAGAGCGCGGCGAGGACGGATTTGAGGCGGTGCTCGAAATCGCCGCGGAACTTGGTGCCGGCCAGGAGCGCGGCCATGTCGAGGCGGAGGATCCGGGCGTCCTGGAGCATGGCGGGTGTCTGGCCTTGGTGGATGCGGAGGGCGAGGCCCTCGACGATGGCCGTTTTGCCGACGCCCGGCTCGCCTACGAGGATCGGGTTGTTCTTCCGGCGCCGGGCGAGCACGCGGATCACCCGGCGCAGTTCCGTGTCGCGGCCGATGAGGGGATCGATGAGGCCGCGGGCGGCGCGATCGGTGAGGTCGATGGTGAAGGCCTCGAGGGGATCGCGGGCCGCGCGGGGCGCCGCATCCGGCTCGTGGGCAGCGGCGAACTCGGTGTCGTCTTCGAACTCCTGCCGGGACACGCCATGGGAGATGTAATCGAGTACGTCGAGGCGCGTAAGGCCCTGGATCTGGAGGAAATAGGCGGCGTGCGAGTCGCGTTCTTCGAAGATGGCGGCGAGGATATCGCCCGCGTCAACCTCTTCCTTCCCGGAGTAGTGGACATGGGCCACGGCCCGCTGCACCACGCGCTCGAGGGACACCGTCTGCTGCGGTATGGCCTCGGCGGAGCCGGGCACGGCCTCGAGATCCTCGTTGAAGAAGGCCTCGAGATCCTTGCGGAGTTGATCGAGATCGGCGCCGCAATGGGTGAGGATATCGCGCCCGTACACGTCGTCGAGGAGGGCGAACAGGAGATGTTCGAGGCAGAAGTACTCGTGCCGCCGCCGGCGGGCCTCGTCGAGGGCGGCGCTGAGCGCGATTTCGAGGGGTTTACTAAACATAGGGGCTCATCCGTTCCTAATCGGGCTCCATGGAACAGCGGAGCGGGAATCCGTGATCCCGGGATCGCTCGTGTACGGTGGCGATCTTCGTTTCGGCCACCTCGGCCGGATACACCCCGCACACGCCGAGGCCTTCGTGGTGGATGTTGAGCATGATGCGCACCGCGTCCTCGGGCGATCGGCGGAACACGGCCCGCAGCACCGCGACGACGAAGTCCATGGTGGTGTAGTCGTCGTTGTGCATCAGCACGCGGAACATCCGCGGCCGCTCGATTTCCTCGGCGACATCCGTCGCGGCCTCCTGTCCTGCCGCAGGCACCCGCTCCGCCATGGCCGCACCTCTCCAACGCCCGCCCGTTGCCCGGCCGCACCGCACGGCCGCCTCTCGATCATAGCACAAGTCCGCCGGGGCCTTGCCAGCGCGGCGGATCGAGGCTATGATGCCCGAGGGCGCGGAGATGGTGCGCGATGATGAAACCTGAGGCGGAACTACGGATCGATGACGCCGCGGTGCGGGCGGATCCGGCGCTCGTGGCGGTGGAGGAACTGGCCCGCGCCATCGATCCCGAGCCGGAGCATGCGTTCCAGGTGTGCGCGTTGAGCCTGGCCCTGTTCGACGCGACGCAACCCGTGCACGGGGTGGGGGCCGCGGGGCGGCGCCGGCTGGCCGCGGCCGCGCTCCTTCACGACACGGGCTGGACGAACAACCCGGGCGCCCACCACAAGGGCTCGCGCGACGTGATCCTCGGGGCGCGGCTGGACGGGTTCAGCGCCGTCGAGCGCCGGATGATCGCGTGCGTGGCGCGTTACCACCGGAAGGCGCATCCGGCGCCGGGGCACAAGGTGTACGGCGATTTGCGCGGGGACGAGCAAGCGGAGGTCTGCCGGCTGGCGTCCATTCTGCGGATCGCGGACGGGTTGGATCGCTCGCACTGCGGCGGGACGCGGGTGGCCCGGGTGGCGCGGCGGGGCGGGGTGTTTCGGCTGTACGTGGAGCAGGCGCGGCCGAGCCCGGCGGATCTGTTTGGCGGCATGCGGAAACGGGGGTTATTCGAGGAGACCTTCGGGGTGCGGGTGGACATTGTGGCCGAGGGCGGCCCGGGCGAGGTGTCGCCGGCGCCCCAGAACGCCCGGTAGCGAAGGGCGGCGCCCCAAGCCACGAGACGACTTGGGGACGCAGGAAGGAGTTGCGCGGGAGCGCTTTGAGTGCTAGGCTGGTTGATCCGGGCGGGAATGCCCGGCCGCAGGGGCGGGCTGCCCCGGCGGCATGCGGTGTCGGTTCTGTGGTTGAACGCAGGAGGCATACGATGGCGGGACTTCACAAGCCGCACGATTATCCGGGGATGCTGATCGTCGTGGAGGGCGTGGACGGATCGGGGAAGAGCACGCAGCTCGATCTCATGCGATCCTGGCTGATCCAGGAGGGATACGACGTGTTCTTCACCGAGTGGAACTCGTCGAAACTGGTGAAACGCACCACCAAACTCGGCAAGAAACGCGAGATTCTGACGCCCTCGACGTTCTCACTCATCCATTGCACGGACTTCTCGGATCGGCTCGAGCAGACGATTGTGCCGCCGCTGCAGGCGGGCATGATCGTGCTGGCGGATCGCTACGTGTACACGGCGTTCGCGCGGGACGTGACGCGGGGCGTGGATCCGCGGTGGGTGCGCGATTTGTACAGCTTCGCGGTGCGCCCGGATATTGCCTTTTACTTCTCGGTGCCGCTCGAGGTGGCGATGCAGCGGATCTTCCGCGGGCGGCCGACGCTGAAGTTTTACGAGGCGGGCATGGATCTGGGGCTGAGCCGCGATCCGGCGGACAGTTTCATGAAGTTCCAGACGCGCATCATCGAGCAATACGAGGGGCTCGTCGACGAGTACGGGCTGGTGGTGGTGCGGGGCGATCATCCCATTGAGCGACAACAGCGCCGGATCCGGCGGATCGTGACAGAGCAGATCAAGGAGAAGAGCATGCATCCGGCAGGGAGGAAGGACAAGTGAAAGCCCAATTCCTTGGACATGGAATCCCGTCGCTGTTGGACTCGACGCTCCAGGGCCGCCTGATCGTGCTCGAAGGGCCCGACTGTGTCGGGCGGAGCACGCAGATCCGGCTGCTGCAGGACTGGCTGGAACGGCTCGGTTACGGGGTGGTGACGACGTCGCTGTGCCGCTCGGAACTGGCCGAGGACGGGCTGTCGCGGGCCAAACGGGGCAACCAGATCGGCCGTCGGACGCTGTCGCTGTTTTACGCGACGGACATGGCCGATCGGCTGGAGCGGCAGATCCTGCCGGCCCTCGAGAGCGGATTCATCGTGTTGTCGGATCGCTATGTGTACACGATCTTCGCGCGGTACGCGGTGCGGGGCGTGAATCCGGCGTGGCTTCGCAAGGCATACGGATTCGCGCTGGTGCCGCATCTGGCCATGTATCTGGCGGTGGATATCGACGTATTGGCGGAACGGGCGTTGAAGGCGCAGAAGCTCGGGTTCTGGGAATGCGGCATGGATCTCAACCTGGCCGACAACCTGTATGACAGCTTCATTCTGTATCAGAAGCGGATGCTGCGCCAATTCAGCAAGATGGTGAAGGAATTCGATCTCACCCGGGTGAGCGCCCACGGCAGCGTTGCGGCGGTGCAGCGCCGGCTCCGGAAGAAGGTGCGCGCCCTGCTGGACGTCAAGGAGACGGAGCTTGAGGACGCCGACGTGAGTGAGCCCATCGTCGAGGGCATTGCGGAGTAGCCGGGGAGCCCGTTGTGCCGAAGCCTTGTACGCTTGCCACCGAAACCGCGTCGCGGGTATTGAAGGCCAAAGTGCGCGCCCTCCGGCGCGAGATCGAGCCGTGCCGGAGCGAAGACCCCGACGGGATCCACGATCTGCGTGTCGCGTCGCGCCGGATACGCGCCGTGCTCACGGCCCATCGCCGCCTCTTCGAGCGGCCCGCCTACGATAACTACCAGCGCCATGTCCAGCGGATCACCCGCGCCCTGGGCAAGGCGCGCGAACTCGACGTATGCCTCGGGCTCCTCGAAGGGCGCCGGAACCGGCTCCGGGGCGCGCCGCGGTCGGCGGCGACATCCGCGGTGCGTTGGCTGGCGGCCGCGCGCAAGGCGGAGAGCGCGTCGATCGCGCAGGCGGTGGCGCTGGCCGGCGGGCCGGCCTTCGACGAATTACTGATGGCGCTGTTCGAGGGCATGAAGCGAACGAAACGATGTTACCTGGATGACGCGGCCAAGGCCCTCCGGAACCGCTACCGCCGGTTGCGCGAGGCGGATCGGGCGTGGCGGAACGCGGCATCCGAGGAATCGCTCCACGGCATCCGCATCCAGTTCAAGAAGCTGCGGTATGCGTGCGAGACGTTCGCGGGCCTTTACGGGGCGGACATGGGCCGGTTCATCGCCCGCTGCAAGGAACTGCAGCAGGTGCTCGGCGACTGGAACGATCTGCGCGTTTTGCGCAACCACGTCGTGGCGGCGTCCTACGAGGCGCCGGCGCCGGCGGCGGCCGGATTTCCGGCGCTGCGGGAGGCCCTGGAACGGGAGATCGAGGGGGAGTTGACGTTGTACGTCGGCGGGGCGGATGCGTTCTTCGCCCCGGCGAATGAGAAACAGGCATACGCCTGCTTCGCCCACCCGACGACGCCCTGCTGCAGAACGCGTTCTGCCGCGAAGTGATCCCGCCTTCGGGCGAAAATGGAAATGGAGGAATTGCATGCTCGCTCTGGTTTGTGGTGTTGCATTGACTGCGGCCGCCGAGGCCGATGCGCTTCACGTGATGTCGTTCAACCTGCGCTACGGCAAAGCGAACGACGGGCCAAACGCCTGGCCCAACCGGTGCGAGATGCTCGCCGCCATGCTCGAAGAGCGCGCGCCCGATATCATCGGCGTTCAGGAGTGCCTCGAGTTTCAGGCCGAGTTCCTCGATGCGGCCCTGCCCGAGTATGGGCGGTTCGGCCTGCCCCGGGAGGCCGACGGCTCCGGCGAAAGCGCGGCGATCTTCTACAGGAAGGCGATCCTCGCCCCTATCGAAACGGGGAACTTCTGGTTGTCGGAGACGCCCGACGTGCCGGGTTCGACATCGTGGAACAGCGGCTGCGTCCGCATCACCACCTGGGCCCGCTTCTACCATTACCCGTCGCGGCGCTTCTTCTACCTCTTCAACACCCATTTCGACCATGCGAGCGCGGAGGCCCGCGCCGAATCGGCCCGCCTCCTCCTGTCCCGGATCGCGGCCGTGCCGGCCGAACTGCCGGTGATCGTGACGGGCGACTTCAACGATTTCGGCGGCAACAGCGAGCCTTGGCAGGTGTTGACGGATGGAGGCCTGGCGGACGCCTGGCTCGCGGCGCCGGAGCGGCTCGGGCCCGTCCAGACGTGGCACGCGTTCAAGCCGATCGATCCGGAGAGTGAGAAGCGGATCGACTGGGTGCTGTCCCGGGGTGGCGTGACGCCGGAATACTGCGAGACGGTGGTGTACGAGCGGGATGGGCGGAATCCGTCCGATCACCACCCGGTGCTCGTCCGCTACGCGTTCACGGACTAGCCCGATCACGGCCGGACGGGCGTGCCGTCCGGCAGGCGCGTCTGCGTCCACTCGATGGCCTTGGGCTCGACGGGATAGCGGGCCGCGAGGGCCTCGTCGATGTCGATGCCGAGGCCGGGATTCGCATTCGGATACAGGTATCCGTTCCGCACCTCGGGGCATCCGGGGAAGACCTCGCGCAAGGCGTCGTTGAATCCGGCGAACTCCTGGATGCCGAAGTTCTGGCAGGCCAGATCGAGGTGGAGGTTGGCCGCATGGCCGACGGGGGCCACGTCGCCGGGGCCGTGCCACGCCGTGCGGACGCCGAAGGCCTCGCAGAGCGCGGCAAGCTTCCGGGCCGGGCTGATGCCGCCGATCTGGCTGATGTGGACGCGGATGAAGTCGATGAGTTGGTTGGCAATCAGGGGCTTCCACTCGACGGGGTTGTTGAACAACTCGCCCATGGCGATGGGCACGGCGGCGTGGGCCCGGATGTGGCGGAACCACTCGATGTCTTCGGGCGCGAGCAGATCTTCGAGGAAGAAGAGGCGGTAGGGTTCGAGGGCCTTGGCGAACCGGACGGCCTCGATGGGCTGAAGGCGCTCGTGGACGTCGTGGAGCAGGTGCACGTCGAAGCCGAGGGCGTTGCGGACGTGCTCGAACATGGCCGGGACGGTCTGGGCATACACGTCCGGATCGAAATAGGCGCCGGGCAGCGCGTTGTCGGGCCGGCGGGGCGAGCGGCCGATGCCGCCGTAGCCGCCGAGCTGGCAGCGGATGTGAGTATAGCCCTCCTCCTGGAACGCGCGGGCGCGATCAGTGACTTCCTCCGGATCGCGGCCGTCGGCGTGGCGGTACACCGCAGCGGCTTCGCGGCACTTGCCGCCCAGCAGCTCGTACACGGGCATGCCCGCCCGCTTACCTTTGATGTCCCAGAGGGCCATATCGACACCCGAGAGCGCGTTGTTCAGCACCGGGCCGTTGCGCCAGTAGGCGTTGTGCATGCAGGTGTGCCAGGTATCCTCGATGCGCCCGGGATCGCGGCCGGCGAGCAAGGGGGCGAGGTAATCGTCTACCGCGGTGCGCACGGCCGTGGCGCGTTGGGTGAATGTGCCACACCCGAGGCCGTAGAGTCCCGGTTCCGAGGTTTCGACTTTGACGACGACGAGGGGAATGCCGGCGGGGGCGGTGAGGATGGTTCGTACGCTGGCGATCTTCACGGGAGATCCTCCACGAGTGTTCGCGTGTCCGTCTTCATTGCCCGGGCTTCGTCCGGGCAGGCCGGACACGAGCCTGTCCCATCGCTTCCCCGAAAGTCAATGCCCGTTCGTGTCCGAGGGCGGGTTGCGTGTATGATGCGTGGCGCAATCATCGGAGGCGGGCCGGCACGCGGCGGGCCTCGCCGGCGGCAGAGGAGGAGGGCGGCGCAACATGGGGCGGACGGCAACGCGGGCGTTGGCGATTGGGCTCGCCATCGTGGCGGTTTCGGAGGTGGCGATGGGCGCAGAGGTGAGTTTTGAAGTCATGGGCGAGGAGCCGGAGGCGAACCGCTACCGGGCATGCCGGAGCATGATCGTCGGCCCGTGGAAGAACCAGCCCGAGGAGTACGAGGGGTATAACGGCTTCGTCGGGTGGCCGGGGGTGGCACGGCTTGCGTCGGGCCGCTGGATCGTGACGTTCACGTCGGGCGCGTGGCACGCTACCGCGCCGTGGACGGAGGAGATCCGGGAGGATCCCGAGAGCCGGGCCCAGTTCGAGGCGTGGCACAAACTGGGGCTGCCGGATGTCCGCGCGCCGCGGGGCGGGCGGTGCCACATCATGTACTCCGATGACGAAGGCCTCACGTGGTCGGCGCCGGCGACGCTTGTGGACACGGAGGGCGACGATCGGCATCCGACGATTGTCGAACTCGACAACGGCGATCTCGTGTGCACGTTTTTCGCGTTCCGGTTTCCACGCGAGGCCAGCGCGAAGTACATGCTCTCCCATGACGGTGGCGAGACGTGGGACGAGCCCCGCAATCCCCTCGATGCACCCGGCCCGCGCGGATTTGGTAACGGGCCGTTGATCCAACTCGCGCGCCGCACGTTGATCTGGGTGGCCGAGGGCCGGTTCGACGAGGCCCACCCGCACTCGACGATCGGCGTGATGCGTTCGTCCGATCGGGGCGCGAGCTTCGAGCTCGCATCCATCGTGAAACGCGATCACGAACTCAACGAGCCGACGGTAGCGCAACTCCCGGACGGCCGGCTCGTGATGGCGATCCGCCGGGAGGGCGATCTGTGCTGGTCGGACGACGGCGGGGAGACGTGGACGCATTCCGGCAGCACGGGATGGGACGTGTTCGATCCGCACCTCGTCTATCTGCCGAACGGCGTGCTGGCCTGGTTTCACGGCTCGTATCAGAAGGGCGGAATCCGCGTGCTGCTCAGCCCGGACGGAGGCCGCACCTGGCACGGGCCCGGGGAACGCTACGGCTACGCCGTGGATCCGAGCGTGTACGGCTACTGCCACCCCATGATTCTGGCTGACGGCACCGTCTACCTCGTGTACATCCACACGGGCGGGCACCGGCCGGGCGACGCGCGCACCGAGGCGCTGTGGGGCCTGCGGGTGCGCGTCCACGACGATGCGGGCGGGATCGATATTCTGCCGGCACCGGGCTCGGTGGCCGCGCATTCCGCCCGCGCGGCCGGCGCGCCGCGTGCGCACGGGAACGGCGGCGATCCGGAACTGGGCGACAAGATGTAGGCGACTGAGGGAGCGTTGTGGCCAATCCAGAGTATCCATCGCCAACGCGGCTGAAACGGGCCGACGGCTCGCATCGCTTCGCCTTTGTGACGTTCCTGATGCGGAACGACAGCTACCTGTCGGGGGCGCTCATGGCGGGCCACGCGCTGCGCAAACAGCAGGTGCGGGCGGATCTCGTGTGCATGATCACGGAGGAGATCACGGCGGAGGCGCGCCGGGCGCTCGAGATCGTGTTCGATCACGTGATCGAGGTGGACACCATCTACGTGCCCCACAAGCGGCGCCAGGAGCGGCAGGATCGGCCGTTCTGGTTCACACGGCTGAACGCGCTCCGGCTCGGCGGAGATGGCGACCTCGGGCTCCGCTACGACAGGGTGGTCGTGCTCGATGCGGACGTGCTGCCGCTGCGGCACTACGAACACCTGTTCAGCCTCGACGCGCCG
>JAFGTL010000407.1 GCA_016934125.1 Candidatus Hydrogenedentota bacterium | reverse complement strand
GGGCGCGTTGCCCTTCAGGCGCGTGCGCGCCAAACGCCAAGCACAGTGCCCTTCGGGCGCGTTGCCCTTCAGGCGCGTGCGCGCCAAGCGCACAATACGTTGACCTTCCAGCAGTTACGGAGAACGCTGCGCGTTCTTCGGCGCGACGACTCTGGTGCGCGGCGCGCGGCGCAAGCGGGGACAATGGCGTCACGCCTGGCAATGTGTGTCAAGCTGCTGCGCCTGAAGCACAGTGCTGCGGCGACTGACTGGCAACTGCGTCAGGCGGTCATCTGGGCGCATTTCCGGACGATGTAGCCGGTCAGCGCGCGGCGGAGCCAGGCGTATCGGCCGTCCGCCAAGGCGGAGCGAAGGCCGGCCTCGGCTTCGTCCATGCCGGGCACGAACTTCCCGCGGGAACGCACCGAGGCGATGCTCTGGAGGGCGCTGTCCACCTGTTCGGTGAGGGCGCGGACAATCTCGTCCGGGACGGCCACGGTGCAGCCGGTGGGGGCCGCATCGGCCGGCAGGGCAAACGCGCGGAGCCCGTAGGGCCCCAGTTCGACACGCCAAGCCTGCCCGGCATCCACGGCCGCGCCGTCGGCGAGGTCTTCGACGCGGCCCGGGGGCGCCGCAAAGGCGAGTTGGACGGCCACGGGGTAGTATTCGCGGTTGACGGCGTAGAGGTAGCGGCGGCCGTCGCGGACGAGGGTGCGAACGGCCACTGGATCCGTCTGGGTGCCGACGGTGGCGAACTTCTCGTTGGGTAGGGCGCGGAACGGGCGGGCGAAGCGGCGGAGTTCGCCGGTATGGGCCTTGTCGAGGAAGAGTCCGCCGCGGGTGATGCGGCAGGCATCGAGTTGGGCGAGGGCGTGGGCGTAGGGTTCGAGGAAATGGGGCGCGGCGGGGAAGGCGGGCGTGATGCGGAGCTGCGAGTCGAACCAGAAGTCGTCTTTGGGATAGTCGGAGTTGGCCCGCAGGATGCCGTGGGCGGGTTTGCCGTCGAGGATCGAGAGGGTGGCCAGGTTGGGATCGCCGGGCTCGGGCTGGAACCAGGTGTGTCGGCCCCAGGCCTCGACCCAGCAGTTGAACACGAAGGCGCCGGGCCGGGCGTGGGCGGCCACGGCGTCGAGGGCCTCTCGATCGAGGTAGTCGAAGTCGCGATACATGCACAGATCTTCGGGGGGCAGGTTGACGCCGCCCATGGGGCGGGCACCGTGGCCGCCGCGGTCGCGGGAGTTGCCGAGGGCGAAATCGACTTCGAGGCCGGGCTTGTCGCCGTACAGGTCGAGGTCGATGCCGGCTTCGCGGTAGAGGTCGAGCATGGACTGGCGGGCGTGGAGCTGGTGCGCGCCCGACATGCCGCCGGCCGCGGCGCCGAGGGTGTTGATCACGACGGTCTCGTCCCAGAGCGTGGCGGTGACGCGGAGGTCTTCGCGAGCGGCGGCGAGGGCGTCGTGGATGCGGCCGAACAGTTCGCGGATCTTGCGGCACCGCCAGGCAACCCAGGCGGGCCGGCACACGTAGGTGAGGAGATCGTAGCGTCGGGAGAACCGATCGGGCGCTTTGGGATCGACGCGGACGGCGATGCCGGTTTCGTCTTCGAACAGCCGGGTGGTGTAGTCGTCATAGCCGACATGGATGGAGCCGAACCAGGGCATGGCGGAGGCGAACATGTTGAAGGAGATGCCCTTGAAGGCCGGGAAGCGCGCGTAGCGCTGGCCGATCTCGGTGACGAAGGCGAGGATGGCCTCCTGGACGGTGGGATGGAGGGGGTTGAACATGGGGCCGGTATGGCATGCGCCATCCGGCCGTTCGCCATAGGCCAGCCCGGGCAGGGCCGCGAAGGGTTCCGAGGGGCCCTGTTTCGTCTTCTCGGCGATGGTGTCGAAGTTGCGCGCGTTGTACAGCGTTGTCCAGTCGTTTGTGCTGGCCTGGACGTGGTTGTTCCAGAGCATGTTGTTGTAGGTGTCGGCGCCGGCCTGGATGGCGGCGAGATCGATGTTCATGTTCTCGAGAAGGGTGCCGAGGCGCATCAGGGTGAGCGCGCCCTGGAAGCCGAGCCCTTCGCGGCCGAACCGTTCGAGCAGGGCCGCATACCAGTCCTCGGGCTGCGTCGTCCAGCGGACGTACTGGCGCCGATCGCGGGCGACGGCCATGCCGAGCCCGTCGGCGGGCTGGCACGCGCAGGGGAACTGGGGCCCGTGATACCAGGCCATGGGATAGGCAAGCAGGTTCTGGCCGCTGTGCCGGGCGTACTGGACGACGTGGTCGATCCACTCCGGGCGGTTCATGGCGCCCTCGGACGCGCAGCAGCCGCAGGGATCCTCGTACTGGATGCCGATCACGCGCCGTGAGCCGTCGCCGGGATCGCCGGGGACGTCGAGGGCGGGCAGGGCGTCGAGTTCGCGGATCTCGATGGACGCGGCGGCGGCGGGCTCGCCTTCGCCCCAGGTCATGAACACGATGCTGCAGTCGGTCCAGCGCGGCCAGAAGATCTGATGCAGTTCGAGCATGGAGCCGGACAGGGGCTGCTCCCAGCCGGTGAACACGCCGGTGGTGAGGTCGTAGGTGGTGCCGTCCATGATGCACATGTAGCGGCGTTTGTCGTCGGGATAGCGGATGACGGCGACGTGGGGCTTGCCGGTGTGTTCGATGGCGAACCGGTAGCCGAACCGGGACAGCGGCTGGGCCTCGGCCTCGCGGTAGCGGCCCGCGGCGGACTCGGTGACGGTGACGGCGCCGTGGTCGAAGTACTGGTCCGCCGGGTAGTCCTGTGTGCAGTCAATGCGGTGCAGAAGCCTGCTGTCTGTTGCGTCCATGGCCGTGCCCAATCCCCTGTGCAGGCCGGCTGCGAGCCCGAGGCCGGCCCCCATGGTGCCGCCCAGGAAGCCCCGCCGGGTAATAGAACCGTTCATTGGTATGTCCTTCGTGCCGGCAGCGGAATGCTGCGCTCAAGGCCCGAAGTATACATGGTTTGAGTGGGGCGCGACACCATCGGGTGCGAAATCCGGGACACGTCGTCGCGCCGCGGACGTCGCTTGACACAAGTCCCGGGGTTTCGCCGGGCGGGGGCCGGGATCAGAACGGCAGGGAGGAGATGGTTTTGGCGATCATGGCGAAGGCCACGGAGAGCATGCCGATGAGGCCGACGCCGCAGGCATAGCCGGCGGCGAGCACGGGGGTATAGCGGCTCCAGTTCTCCTTGCCGTACTTCTTGGCGAAGTAGCGCCGGCCGATGAGGGCGCCGAGGAACATGGGGATCGACACGTTGGGCATGTGGCCGATGCCGCCGATCATGCCGTAGAAGAACAGGTTAGGGAGCTTCAGGAGCGAGGTGATGGTGAGCAGGACGAATCCGAGGCCGACACCGCCCAGTACGAGGGGGAACTTGATGGCCTGGGCGAGGAAGTTCTGGCCTGAGCCTGCCGTGGCGGTCTGGAACAGGGCGGTGTAGGTGGCGGTGAGGGGCCACATCTTGGCGGTAAACGGATACGTAGCGGACGGGATGGCCTCGATATGCCAGAAGAACGCCCAGAACACGAGGCCGCAGACGAGGGCCAGGGGGAGCATGAAGAGTTCCATCTTGACGAGACTGATGAATTTGGTGCGCGTCAAGGTGAGTTCGCGGAACATCTGCACCGTGTGAAGGCCGTAGTCCATGAGCGGCAGGGGGGCATACCAGATATCGACGCCCTTGTAGCCGGAGAGGATGATGCTGCCTTCGCGCAGGAAGGGGAAGGCCACGGGTGCGCCGGTGAGGCCGATCATGCGGGCGGACACGTACGAGATCAGGGGGGTCACGAACACGGCATAGGCGATGATCATGAACCAGGGGAAGTCATCCTGTTTGAGGAGGAGCTTGCACAGGCAGATCAGGATGGTGCAGGCGGCGATGTAAACGACGAGGCACCAATAGATGGGGATGTCGCCGCGGCCGGGGGGCGCTTCGAGCAGGCTGCGCTCGGAATCGCTCCGTTTCTTCATGAAGCTCCTGATGACGTTGAAGATACCGATGAGGGCCACGCACAGCGAGGCGCCGATGCCGACGCTCATCCAGAAGTCGAAATCGACGGCGAGTTTGGTGGGAATGAGGGAATAGCCGGGTTTCCAGGTGGGCAGAAGCCCGAAATGCTGCATGATGGGGTTGGCGATGAGGCCGGTGGTGACGGAGGCGAGGAAGTTGCCGGCGACCATGGGGAAGGGGAGCACCATGCCGGTGATGAACGCGCCGAGGTCGATGCTGATGCCGGCCAGTGCGGCGGGCATGACGTGTTCGGTGGTCTGGGTGAGATCGACGAATGGAATCGGGATCACTTGGAGTGGTTTTGAGAACAGAACGCCGGTGAAGCCCGGTATGCCGATGTAGACGGCGCCGAAGGCGAGGCCGATGGCCGCGCCGACGCTGAAGACGTTCCAGCGCCAGGTCTCTTTCTTGGAGGTGGTCTCGGCGAGGGCGGTGGCGCCGCTTGCGGCGATCGGGGCGAGGGGGAACTGGAGCTTCTCGACGTCGGCGGTGATCCGGAACAGCCCGTAGCCCACGGTGAGGCCGCTGATCCGGCCCATGATCCACAGGAAGGTGGTGAGCAGGATGGGGATATGCCAGTCGGCATGGAACAGGTTCCGGCCGACGATGGCGGCGGAATGCCTGCTGGGCACGATCCAGTGCGGGATCTGATCGGCGATGGAGACGTGCTCGGCCGACAGGAAGCCGACGGCCTGCTGGCTCTGGCAGTAGTACTGGTTGAAGATCATGGCGCCGAAGGGGCCGCCGGTGGCGGCCAAGGCCGCGGCCATGTAGTAGAGGATGTAGACCTCCTGGCGTTTCAGGGTGGTCATGGAGCGGCGGGCGACTTCGGTGAACAGGATGATGGTCACCCATTGGGCGGCGGGCCCGAGGCCGGCGCCGGCGATGAGGCCGAGGTAGATGGTGCCGGGCATCATGACGAACGCCACGAAGACGGCGCCGATCATGGAGCGGATGGTGAAGCCGTCTTCGTACTGCAGTTGGTCGTCTCTCAGTTCGACATCATTCATGCGAGCGCGTATTCCCTGCCGCGTTCGACGTATTCGCCGCGCGCCTCCGGTGAAAGGTTGCGCCAGATCAGGAACTGGCTGCGCATATCGGTCATGAAGTGGCCGTTCGCCCGGCGCCAGGAGCCGGCGTCGCCACTGAGCCGTTCGATGCGGACTTGGATGCCGCACACGTCCATGCCTTCGAGCATGCGCAGGAGGAACGTGGTGTGCTGGCTGACGCCGAGGTCGAATGGGGTGAGCCAGAACTGGCCGGTGATGCCGGTGCCGCTGTCACCGGCGACGGCGGCGCCGGCGCGGATGTTCTCGACGTAGAAGCTGCCTACGGACACATCGACGTGGGAATCGAGGTACTCCTTGAGGAAGGCGACGAGCCCCTGGGCCTCGACGGGCGACACGGTGAAGGGCATTTCGAGCGTGATGGCCGCCTCTTTGGTAGCGGGCAGCTTCCAGCGCCGCTCGATGTCGGGTACGCCGATCTCGGTGGCCTTGCGCGAGGGGTAGTAGGCGGATGCGAGGGTCATGAGCATGACGAGCACGCAGGAGCCGACGCCGGCCAGCGAGCTGTAGTTGAGGTCGAGTGCGGCGAGCAGGGGCACGTCGAGGGCGTGCACCACCCAGGAGACGGACTGGCCGAGCACGTAGCCGGCCATGACGCCGATGATGGCGAAGACGGCGGCCTCGACGAGGAACAGGCGCCCGATGTGGGACGGTGCGATGCCGAGGGCGGTGTAGGTGCCGATCTCGCCCGTGCGCTCGAAGACGGAGCCGAGCATGGTGTTGAAGACGATGAGCCCGGCGATGGCCATGAGGATCAGGAGGTTCCACAATTCGGAGATGCGGGTGGCGTTCCGGCTGCTCATCAACGTGGGCTCGCCATCGAGGTTGACGAAGAGGATGTGATCCATGCGGCGGACAAGGCTCTGGGCCAGGGGCTCGAGATCGTCGGGTTTGAACGGCATGATGGCCAGGGAACGCACCTCGCCGCCGAGGTTGCCCAGCATCCGTTCTGTCGTAATCACGACATCCTTGAAGGAATGGTGAATGTAGCGCTGGATTTCCTCGGGATCCGGCACGCCTTCTTCCTGGTACTTCTTCTCCATCTCGACGGGATCGAACGGGGTAAGACTCTCGCCGTCGATGTCGACGAGTTCGTTCATCCGCTCCCAGTCGAACACGCCGACCACTTCCAGTTCGCGGCCCAGCAGACGAACCCGCCGGCCCAGCAACGCCTCCGTGATGCGGAGCTTGTCGGCCTCCGACAGGCCGTCTTGCCCTTGCCCGGTTTCCTCGCCCAACAACTCGGCGGCCAGGCTGACGGGCACGAGGATCTCTTCGGCGGGCTCCTCGCCGGGGACCTCCTCGGACAGCCAGCGACTCGTGCCAAGGAGGCTGGGCTTCACGTCGAGGAACCGGGGCTCCTGGGCCGTAAGTCCAATGGCCGCGCGGACTACGCGGATGCGATCGCCGAGCTGGATGTCGATGGACGACTGGTTGAGCGTGAGGTGGCCGTAGTACCACCGGCGCGGGGCGATGACGCAGGTGTCGTCGAGTTCGTTGCGGAGCGAGGCGTAGGTTTCGAAGGGGAAGGGCGCCCAGTTCTTGGTCCGGAGCAACACGCCGCGGTAGGGCGTGGCGCCTTCGCCGTAGCGGTAGCGCTGGGTGCGGATCTGGGCGGTCACCGAGGCGAAGGAGAGCACCGAGAAGGTGAGGACGATCAGGGTGATGCTTGTGAGGATGGTGCGCGCCTTCCGGCGGCGCATGTTGGCGATGCCCATTTCGAGGGCGAGGGCGAAGCCGCTGACGGCCTGCACGCCGGATTCGTGCTCGCCCTGTTCTTCAGTTTTGCGCTTGGACACGAGGACTTCGAGCTTGCCCATGACGATCGAGATCACGACGGCCGACAGCACGGAGATGACGAAGCCGAGGAGCACGACCATGGGACTCAGCACGATCTGGAAGGCCGGATGCGTCAGGCGGAGGGCGAAGAACATGCCCACGAAGAAGGCGGCGACGCCCGCGATCCGGGTTTCGATGCGGCGTCCGGCCAGGAACAGCCGCTCCATGGTGAAGGCGAACGGCAACAGGAGGGCGAGGTAGAAGAGGAGGCCGCGCACTGTATCGTTGGCCATGCCGACGACGTCCGGATAGGCGCGGGATTCGAGGCTCAATGCCCGGCGGGCCTCGCCCATGTATTCCTGGTAGTGCCGGTTTTCGAGGGCGGTCTCGGCGTTGTGCAGGGCTTCGCCGGCCAGCCTGTGGAGCCGGCTGACCCGGGCATTCTCGATGCCGTGGCTGCCGAAGAAGGAGACGCGCGATTCGTTGAGGCCCCACATGTCGCGGGCGCCCTGGAGGTACGTCTTGTGGATGGCGGGCGTCTCGTCGATGTTGAACCCTTCGCCGGTATTGAACCGCTGGCCTTCCGGCGCTTTTCCGGACACGTTCAGCAGGGCAAGCCGCTTCTCGGTAGGGCCGGCGCTTGCGGTGATCTTGAGCCGCGTGCCGGCGGGGGCGTAGATGGTAGCGGTGGGCGCGTGGTACGAGGGCCAGGCGGATTCCACAAAGGTGGTGCCGTACACGGGCGGCACGCTGTTGCTGGCCGCCTCGAGCACCTCCATGTTCACGAGGTAGTTGTAGCTACGCGGATCGAAGAGGTTGTAGATCTCGAGCGTGGAACACTTGAACGCCACGCACACGAGTTCC
>JAFGTL010000406.1 GCA_016934125.1 Candidatus Hydrogenedentota bacterium | reverse complement strand
GTCACGCGCATCATGCCCTTCGGCGCGTTCGTGTCCGTCATGGGCAACAAGGAAGGCCTTGTGCACATCTCCGAGTTGGCCGTCGGGCGCGTCAACGAGGTCGAGGACGTCGTCCAGATCGGCGACGAGGTCAACGTCAAGGTTGTCGAGATCGACAAGATGGGCCGCGTCAACCTCTCGAAGGTGGAGGCGGAACGTGAGTTGGGGCTGCTTAGCGAAGAAGAGCAGAGCCAGCACGACGAGCAGCGGGCCCGCGGCAGCAGCCGCGATCGGGGCGGCCGGGACCGCGGCGGGCGCGATCGGGATCGGGGCGGCCGGGATCGAGGTGGACGCGACCGCGGCGGACGCGACCGCGGCGGACGCGACCGCGGTGGACGCGACCGCGACTCGGGCGGCGGCGGCCGTCGCCGGTAGCGGCACGCTCCAGCAGCACAAGCGAAGCACGTGGCGTTTCCTCGTTCCCGGGGGAGCGCCATTTTCTATGCGAGTAAGGAGACTTCATGCAGCAGACAATTCCATTCGGCGACCTCGGGCTGGATGTGCGGCGCCTGGCGAACGGGTTGACGGTGTTGCTGGAACCGCTGCCGTATCTGCGATCCGTCACGGCCGGCCTGTGGATTCAGGCGGGTTCGGCCTGCGAACGGGAGCGCCAGGGGGGCATCTCGCATCTGCTCGAACACCTGTTCTTCAAGGGCACCGAGTCCCGCACCGCCCGGCAACTCGTCGAGGCGGTCGAGCGCTACGGCGGCCAGTTGAACGGATTCACCTCGCGCGACTACACCTGCCTCTACGCGAAGACGCTCGATACCCACGCCGCGACGGGGCTCGAGATCCTCGCCGACATCGCGTTGCGTTCCCGATTCTGTGATTTCGACAAGGAACGCAACGTCGTCCTCGAAGAGATCGCCTCCGTCGAGGACGTGCCCGAGGAGTACGCCCACGATCTGTTCGCCCTGCGCCTTTGGCCCGACCACGCCCTCGGTCGGCCCGTCACGGGCACGGACGAATCGGTCTCGGCCATCACACTGGACGACGTGCGCGCCTTCTACGACACCTGGTATCGCGCCGGCAACATGATCCTCGCGGTGGTGGGGAGCTTCGAGCCCGATGCCGTGTTCGAACGCATCGAAGCGGAATTCGGGCCGTTGCCCGCCGGGCCGGCTGTGGCCCCCGGCGACGCCCCCGAGTTCCAGCCGCCCCGGTTCGGCGCCGGTTCCGAGGCCGTCCACCGCGACATCGCGCAAACCCACCTGTGCCTCGGGTTTCCCGGGCCCACGCCCACCGAGCCCCGGCGTTATGTCTACGACGTGCTCAACTCGGCCCTGGGCGGCGGCGCGACCTCGCGCCTGTTCGATCGGATCCGCGAGAGCGAGGGGCTCGCCTACAGCATCTACTCGATGATCTCCTGCTACCGCCGCTCGGGATACCTGGGCATGTACGCCGCGATGGCCCCGGAGAATCTCGAGCGGGCCGCCGGCCTGGCCTTTGACGAGATGCGGCGGTTCTGCGACGAACCCATGGCGGCCGACGAATTGGCCCTGAACCGCGAGCAACTGAAGGGGGGGCTGCTCATGTCTCTCGAGCGCACCTTCAACCGGATGGTGCGGCTGGCCAAATCGATGATGTACCACGGGCGGATCGTGCCCATCGAAGAGGTGGTCGCCGGAATCGACGCGGTCACGGAGGCCGAGGTGCAGCAGCTCGCGTGCGAGGCGTTCACGGCGGAGGGCTGCGCCCTCGTCACCCTGGGCCCCGGCGCCCCCTTGGAGATCGCGCTGTGAGCGGGGCCGTGCCCGTCCGCATCACCCGCGAACCCGGCTGCGAGGACATCCCGTTGCCCGCCTATCAGACGGAACACGCGGCGGGTATGGACGTGCGCGCCGCCCTCCGCGAGCCGCTCACCCTCGTGCCGGGCGGCCGGGCCCTCGTGCCCACCGGGATCCGCATCGCCCTCCCGGAAGGGTTCGAGGCGCAGATCCGGCCCCGGAGCGGACTCGCCATCAGACACGGCGTCACCCTTCTCAATACGCCCGGCACCATCGACGCGGATTACCGCGGCGAGATCCGCATTATCGTCGCGAACCTCGGCGAGGAACCGTTCTGCATCCAGCGCGGCGATCGGATCGCGCAGATGATTATCGCCCCGGTGACGCGGGCGGAATGGCGGTTGACGGACACCCTCGACGACACCGATCGGGGTGACGGTGGATTCGGGCACACGGGGAGTTCGTAGGCCGCGCGGGGCGGCGGCTTCAGCGGGCCGCGTGCGGCTCGGGCCGTGTCCGGGCCTTCTTTCGCTTCGGCGAGAAGGCGGTGGCCAGGGCGAATACACCGCAGGACGTGATGACAATCGCCGCGCCCGCAGGCAAGTCCCACAACCACGAGGCCGCCAGGCCCGCCCAGCACGATGCCACGCCGAACACGGCCGCGAGCACGAACATGCGCTTCAGGCTGTAGGTCAGCCGGAACGCGGCCGCGGCGGGATTCAACAAGAGCGAGTAGATGAGCAGGCCGCCGATGGGGCGCAAGGCGACGGCGATGGTGACGCCCGTGGCGAGCAGCATGCCGTAGAACACGAGCGTGGCCGACACGCCCACGGCCAGCGCGACGCTCCGATGGCAGAGCACCGCCTGGATCTCCTTGAAGAACAGGGCCGCCAACCCCACCACCGCGGCCATGGTCGCCGCGAGCAGGATCAGTTCATGCCGCCGCACGGTGAGGATGCTGCCCCAGAAGAGGTTGAGGGCCTCGGTTCGGGCCCCGGGCGTCAACCCGAGGAACAGGAACGCCAAGCCGAGCATGAAGGAGAACACGATCCCGATCGAGGCGTCCGGGCTGAGTTCGCCGCGATCGGCCAACGGGCCGATCAGCGCCGCCGCGCCCACGCTGTACACGAGGGCGCCCACGAGCGGATCGAACCCCAGCCACACCCCCATCAACGCCCCGGCGAACGCGGCGTGGGCGATGCAGACGCCCAGAAACGACAGGTGCATCGTCACCACGAACACGCCGACCACGCCGCAGGTCACGCCCGCGCACAGGCCTGCCATGAGCGCGTTCTGCGTCAATTCGAGTTGTAACACGGGCCAGTCCACACGATCCTCTCTTCACGCCATCTACTGCGGGTAGTTGTATACGAACGATCCGTGCCGGCTCCGGAGCAGGTAGTCTCGGGCCGCCCGTTTGAGCGGCACCGGGCCGGCCGGTGCATCCGGATTCCAGTAGATGGCGATCTCGTTCAGATTCCACACGATCACCTCTTCGCGGCCGTCGCCGGACACGTCGAACACGCGCCCCATGCCCTCGCCGTTGCCGCGATGGGCCGTTTCCATCAGCCGCACGCCCGTCATGCCGTCGTTGACGGAGATCCGCGGATTCCGCACGTGCCGCTCGATGAGGCAGACTTCCTGTTGCTCGTCGCCGTCCCAGTCGATGAAGCGCGGATAGGATCCCTTGGCCCGATCGCCCTCCATCGCGTCCTGCCAGCTATTCTCGGGGAAATGGGCCTGGATCAGTTCCTCGCCGGTGGCGAAGTTGAGGAACCGGAGGCGGCGCACGTCCGGCGGATCGTTCTCCCGATCCTTGTTGCTCCGGATGAGGGCCTCGGGGCCGTGCCACTCCGGCTTGAGATCGAGGTTGCCGAGGACGGCCGAATGAACGTTCGAGCCGCTTTCGTAATGCTTCTGCAGCCCTTCCAGGCCGAACACAAACGAGCGCACGCCGTATTTCCCGATGAAGTAATGGCCGGCAAAGGCCTCGAGCCCGGGATGATCGGGAAACAGATCGGCCACCTGCAGCGTCGTGTAGCTGCCCAGCCTCAAGTGCCCCCAAAACGGATCCTCGAGCCGCATCAGCTCCCGTGTTCCGTCGTGATCGACGCACACCCGCCCCGTGCAGATCTCGTCGAACCCGTCCCCGTCGACGTCCGCGACGCGCATGTGGGCGAAGGCGATGCCTTGATGCGGCTCCGTCTCGAATGCCCACCCGATCGCCTGTTCGCCGTGCCGGATGGCGGCCACCCTGTTCGTGTTGCGGTAGCCGGTGAAACCGCCGATGTAGCCGTCCTTGAGCAGGATGACGTCCTCCGGGCCGGACGTCGAGAAGAGATGGCCGAGGCCCACGTCCGTCCACTGCTCGGGGCCGATGTCGATGACTTCGCGGATGCGCCCGGAGGCCCCGTCCACCACCACCAGCCCCGTCTGACTGGCGTCGACGAAGTAGAAGGCGTGGTTGCCGACAACCCCGGCCGTGGCGTGATAGCCGAGTTGGGTGCCGGTTTCCTTGTCGGCGCGGTGGTTGTACGTCGAGGCCCGCTCGAGTTGCCACAGCTCTTTGCCGAAGTGATCGTAGGCCGATGCGCCCGTTTCGCCGACCACGACGAAATCGATGGCCTCGTCGGCGTCGAGGAATCCGAACAGCAGCACGGCCAAGCCGCCGGGCGCGTCCGTTACCGGGCCCGTGTGTGTCGTGATGGGAAACACAAACGGATTGGCGTCATACTGCGGGGGCGCCGGAGCGGGGGCCGCCGGAAACGCGAGAACGGCGGCCAGGGCAAGCCCGAAGATGCCGGATCGCATGGACGACTCTCCTTTCGCCGTTACCGCGTCAGGGCGAAATCGTAGAAGCGGTTGACGCCCTCGGCGCCGGTGATGCCGGCCCAGAACGTGTCGGGCAGCAGCTCGTCGTGGTAGGCGAAGGGGTGTTCGCCCACGGCGACGATGAGCAGTTTGCCCTTCTTCGTGACAGACAACTCGTATTCCGTGTCCTTTTCGAGCCGAAACCGGGCATACGCGCGCTTTTCCCAGCGGGCGCGGCCGTCTTTGAACTCGTGGCGCCACACGTTGATTCCTTCATCGAAAAGCACGATCTCGAAATGGCCAAGGTGGGTGCGCCGGCCCTTGTCATCTGCCGGGCCGAGCTCGGAGGTGAGCACGATGGACGGCGCCATGCGGTGGGCGAATGCCATCTTCGAGCGGATCGTCACGTCGCCTTCGAGCCGCTCTTTGTACAGCATGCTCGTGTACGTTTCCTTGGCCCGTTTGCTCACCATCTCGTCTTCCGTCGCGTCCGCAGGCACTTCGTTCTCGATGTATTCCGGCCGCTGGATCCAGTTGCCTTCATGATCCCAGTCGGGACGCGATGCGAGGATCCAGTCGGCGCGATCCCAGCCGCCCTCGGCAAACGTACACGCATACACCGCAGGCGGATCGGCCGGCGGCGCCGGATCCGCGGCTACGGCGGCCCACATGCTGCAGGCCACGGCCACCGCGAGCAGCCGCCTAGTTGCTCCAACCATTCCGATAGCCCTCCCTTTCGACGGGCCCGAGTGCACCGTTTCCTCTCGATCCCGTTCCGCCTGCGTAGAGTTCCCGCAGCAGG
>JAFGTL010000405.1 GCA_016934125.1 Candidatus Hydrogenedentota bacterium | reverse complement strand
GCCGCGACACGCGCCGGGGCACGAGGGTCTCCATCTTCTCGGACGGCGGCTTGTCGCGGTTGGCCGCGGCCGCATACAACCGCCGGGCCGCCTCGCTCTCGAGCCGCGAGCCGAGGCCGGGGGCCGCGTCGTCAAGTACGTGCTGCAACACCTCGCCCAGCGGGCCGGGCGGCAATGCAACGCCTTCCAGCTCTGTCTTCACGAGGTCGCGGGCCGGTTCGCTGATCAGGAGCAGGGCGATGAACTCGCTGTCGTCGAGGGCGGGCATCGCGACGGCTTCGGGTTCGTCGCTGTCCGCCGGCCGGCGGCGGGCCTCGGCTTGCCGGGCCGTCTTTTCGAACTCCTGCTGGACGGCGTAGGGGCTCAACTGCAGTTCGTGGGCCACCCGCTTGAGGTATTCGTCGCGTTTCAGGACATCGTCCAGGCCCGTCAGGATGCCGAAAAGTTCCCGGGCGACGTCCGTACGGCCTTCGATCGTGGTCAGCCGGGCTTGATTCATACGGACGTAGAACGTCACGAAATCCGGCGCCTCTTCGACCAAGTCCGCGAAGCGTTGGGGCCCTTGGCCGAGAATGAAGTCGTCGGGATCCTGTCCGGCCGGGAGGGCGAGCGCCCGGGCGGTGAGCCCGGCGGCCGTCAACACCGAGACGGCCCGCAAAGCGGCCTGCACGCCGGCCGTGTCGCCGTCAAAAACGACCACCACTTCCCGCACGTAGCGTCCGATCACCTTGGCCTGTTCCGGGGTGAGGGCGGTGCCGCAGGGGGCCACCACGTTGCAGATGCCCGCGTCGAAACAGCGGAGGAGGTCGAAGTAGCCCTCGACGAGAATGGCGCGCTTGGCCTGTCGGAGCGCGGGGCGGGCTTGGTGGAGCCCATACAGGGTTCGGCTCTTCCGGTAGACGGCGTTCTCTTGCGAATTCACGTACTTGGCGGCCTCGTCCTTGCCCAGGTTTCGCCCGCCAAAGGCCACGTAGTTGCCGGACACGTCGCGGATTGGGAACATGAGGCGGTTGCGGAAGAAGTCGTAGCACGAGCCCCGCTCGCCTTTGCGAACCAATCCGGCTGCCAACAGCAACTCCTCCGAGAACTTGGCGGCCCGGGCCGCGTCCCGGAACGCGTTCCAGCTATCCGGGGCATACCCGAGGCCGAACTGCTTCACCGTCTCATCCTTGAGCTGACGCGACTTCAGATACGTGCGCCCGGGGCCCCCCTTCAGGGGATCGCCCAACGTGTCGCGGAAGAATTTCGCGGCAAACGCACCCAGTTCGAGGAGCTGGCTGCGCTGCTGATCCTCCTTGTTATCCCATTCGGTGAGCGCGGGCAGACGCACCCCTCCGCGGTCGGCCAACTTCCGTACGGCCTCCCCGAAGGACAATCCTTCATATTCGCGAATGAAGGTAATCACGTCGCCGCTCTTACCGCAGCCGAAGCAATGGAACATCTGGCGCTCGCGGCTGACGGAGAAGGACGGCGTTTTCTCCTGATGAAAGGGGCACAGGGCCACGAACCGGCTGGAGCCGGATCGCTTCAGTTCGAGCACGCCGCCGATCACGTCGACGATATCGTTCGCCGCGATGACTTCAGCTACGATTTCTTGGGAGTACTTGCGCAATGGACTAGCGTAAGATTTTGAAATAAAAAGGTTTCCGAGACCAGACACCTACCTGCGTGCCCCTCCGGCAGCACGGTCGCCGGGCCACAGAAGGCACCAATAAAGACGGAAATATCCTCTGACCTGTCAAACCGCGACGAAATGTACCACATTGTTGACGAGTTGTCAAATGTTGCACGGAATCTCGCACCCCGAGTTCCCCCTGAGAACGCCCCACGCAGAGGCACCACGCAACACCCGAAGCAGGGCCAAGTTCGGCCCGCTTCGCCGCGGGGTTCGTGGCCCGCGAAGGCCCCCATTCTGGCTGGAAAGGGCGGGGCGAGGCGTCCGGGCTGTGCCCCGCCCCTTTCTCGGATTCCCGTGAGCCGCCGGGCTCGCCCGGCGGCGGCGCTGGTCGCTCGCGGTCAGGCCCTACACGCCGCCGTAGCCGATGAGGGACACGACTTGGGCGAACGACGATGTCATGGGGAACTCGCCTCCGGGCCGGGGCACGAACTTGACGAAGTCCACGTGGCCATCCATGTAGAGCACGTTGCCGCCCCCGGGGACATGGTTGAACCCGACGTAGCCGTTTGGCTTGGAATCGGTTAGATCCCACATGACAGCCACTTCGCTCTGGCCGATCGCCGTGGCTGCGGGGTTGTTGATGTCGGTAACCATGAATCGCTCGACGCCTTCCCGAAGGCGAAGAATCATGTTCCCGCCACCGTTCCCGTAGGGCGCGACGATCTCGATGTCGTCCTCGAATTCGTCATCGTTTGTCCAGTCGTCATCGAGCGGGCCGCCAAAGCTCCCGGCCATTGCCTGCAATAGCAGAACCAACTGGATCGGCACGTCGAAGCCGATGGTCGAGTCCTGATCGTCGTCGTCATCGCATTGATCCAGGACACATCCCAGGTACACATAGCTGCCGCCCGGGGCCGATACATACCCCACGTGTTTGCAGGTGCCGCTCCCGTCATCCTTGACGATTCCGGGGATCTCCGCGGCTGGCGTGGGAGGCCCGGATGGGTGGTGGGACGGATCCGACGGGCAGATGTACACGTTCGGATCCGTCAGGTACTCGGGATAGATGTCCTGCGTGAAGGGGCCCAGGGACGATTCGTGGATGTAGCTGTAGTAGTCGCAGCCCGTCATGTCCCACGAGCCGGCCGCGCTGGCGGGCAGCCAGAGCGGATCGGCATGCTGACGGGGCCAGATTTCGCCCTTGGACTCGTTTGCGAACATTTTGAACACGTTCCCGAACTGTTTCAGGTTGTTCTGGCAACTGGCCCTGCGGGCGGCTTCTCGTGCCCGGGCGAGCGCCGGAAGCAGGATAGCCGCCAGAATTCCTATGATAGCGATAACGACCAGAAGCTCAATTAGTGTGAATCCCCTCCGTTCCATACTGCTTCACCCTCCTTTCGTTGTGCGGCTTCCCGTTGCCCCGGAGAAGCCACGCGCCACAACGCCGGACTTGGCGCCGGTGCGAATTCCTCTTCGCGGCAGGGGCATCCGCACCAGCGAGCCGGCGCGTTTATTCTACTATAATCAAGTAATTTATGAAAGAGGAGAATTCAGCGTTTATATCGAAAATAGGGCTTTCCCCTGTGCAACCGCAGAGAACGAAGCGGATCGCGGAAGGGCGCATGGCGCCGCGGATCGGGGCGCTTCGATGTGCGGGAGGTAGTGAACGGAGCGCCGCGCCGACGGGGCTCGCGTTGCATGTGTCGATCTGGTCGACGAGTTGATCTTTGCCGCTTCGGTGGGGTATCATGCCATTCGGTGTTCGCAAGAACGCGCCTGCCGGAGTGGTGAAATGGCAGACACGCATGGTTCAGGACCATGTGCTCGAAAGGGCGTGGAGGTTCAAGTCCTCTCTCCGGCACCATGAATGACATGAAAGCGGGCCGCTCAACCACGGTGTTGGGCGGCCCGCTTTTCTATGCGCTGGGGGAGGCTATACGAGGCCGAGGGCCCCGAGTTCCCGGGCCAGAGCCCGCTTCTCCGGTGAGGACGCTTCCCGCTGGGGCGAGCGAACGTAGCCGGGATCGAACCCGCGCAGACGCAGGGCCTCCTTGTACAGGCCGGCCATGGCCCCGTAGCGGAAGACGGAGCACGTCTGGGTGAGGCGGGTCTGCACCTGCCAGGCGCGTTTCAGGTTGCCCTTGCGGACATTGGCGAAGATCTTGAGAAACAGCTCGGGAAACACGTTCGCCGTGCTCGTGACGGAGCCTTTGGCGCCGGCGAGGTACGCCTGGTAGCTGTAGGCGTCGACGCCGTTGATGATCGTGAAGTCTTTGGGCGCGCCGGCGAGGATCCGGCTCAGCACCGTCATGTCTTCGCTGCTGTCCTTGATGCCTGCGATGTTGTCTACCTGTTCCGCGAGTTCGATGACGAGATCGGGCGACAGGGCGTTCTTGGCGCAACTGGGCAGGTTGTAGAGGAACACGGGGAACCCCTCGACGGCCTTGGCAACGGCCTTGTAATGCTGCTTGAGGGCGGCGTCGTCGTAGCCGAAGAAGCCCGGGGCGATGACGCCCGCCAGGACGGCGCCCGCTTCGGCGGCATGGCGCGACAGGGCGATCGTCGACGCGGTGTCGAAGCAGCCCGTATGGGCGAGCACGTTGATGCGCTTGCCGACGGCCTCGATGACGACTTCGAGCAGGCGTTTGCGCTCGTCGAGCGTCATGAGGGGCCCTTCGCCCGTGGTGCCCGCCACAAACAGGCCGTGCACGCCCTGGTCGGCCAGACGCGTCGCAAGCGCCGCAGCGCGGTCATAGTCGACGTGCACACCGTTCTTGGTGAACGGCGTCAGCATTGCCGGGTAGATGCCTTCCAGCTTGAGCCTCATCGTGTCCTCCATTTCACAGCGGCCGAGGGCCGCTTGTTCGCGAGGGGGCCTGTGCCTCTCACCATCCGTACTTCTCGGGGCCCCATTCTTTGGCGGTTTGATCCTGTTTCACCATCAGCAGCGTGCGATCCGGCACATCGTCGGACACGATGGCCCCGGGGCCTACGCAACTGTAGGTGCCAACCTTCACGCCGGGCATGAACATGACATTCACGCCGGTGCGCGTGTAATCGCCGATGTAGGTGTAGGCGCCGTGGGCCGCCGGCAGTTCCCGATGGCCCTTCACCATCTGCGTCTTCGTGCCATCGTCGAACCGCCAGGTGCCGCACACCGTGGCCGCGCCGATGTCCACGTTGCAGCCGAGGAGGGCCGTGATGCAGCAGTAGTGGTACAAGTAGACGACATCGAACATGACGCCGGTGAATTCGGCGCAATGGCTGATGATCGAGCGTGCGCCGATCACGGCCCCGCCGGACACCTTCGCGTATTCCTCGATGCGGGACTCGGCGCCCACCGTGACGCCGGGCCCGACGATGGCGCCGCCGGTGATCCGGGCGCCCGGGCCCAACACGGCCGGCCCGAGCACCTGGCACCCGCTGCCGATGTGGGCGCCCGGGCCGAGAATGAGTTTGGCGCCGGGGGCGATGTCGGCCCCGTCGTGAATGGAGGCGCCCTCACCGAGCACCGTCGTCTCGATGCGATCGATGGCGTGGCGGGCCGCGGCGTAGTTGGCCTCGATGATGTGCCAGGGGCGATCCACGTCGACGAGGAAATCGGCCGCCTCGATGGCGTGCACCTCGATGCCGTCGCGCCGCATCAACTCGAAGGTATAGGAGAGATCGCCCTCGGGCGGCGGCATGGCCCCTACCTCGACGTTCTCCATGATGCCGGGGTTCCGCAGGAGGTAGCGTTTGAGCGGCTCGGTGCGGGCGGCCGCGATGCCGCCGAACCGGGGCAGATTCTTCCGGCCGTGGCCCGATACGCCGGCCACGAGCCCGTCCGCGCCGGTTTCGACAGTCGTCCAGTGGGGCACATCGGGCGGACACGGCGCGGTCACGACGAGGGCGTCGGCCTTGGCCGTATCCACCGCGCGTACGGCGCGGGCAAGGGTGTCGCGGGGGGTGACGATGTCGCCGGCGCAGATGAAGACGACGTCACCGGTGACGTCGGCCACCCCGCGGAGGGCCGCGTCCACCGGGCCGGCCAGCGGCCGCTGCTCGACGAAGCGCACCGCGTCGAGATCGCCCAGGCATGCGCGCACCGCTTCGCCCCGGTGGCCGATCACGGCGACGATTTCATCGATTCCAACCGCCAGGAGGTCGAGCGCCAATCGCCGAACCATGGGCACGTTCGCGACGGGCACGGTAACCTTCTGGCGCACGCCCGAGAACGGCCAAGTCCCTTTTCCCTCGCCTGCAGCGAGAATAACCGCCGACTTCACATGAATCCTCCCAGAAGACACCGATGTCTCAGATAGACTCCGAGTATACGCGGCGTGTTGGACGTCGCGCAACGATGCTATTCAGGAGCGCGCACGCAGGCGCGCTCGCACAAAGGCCCGCACAAAGGGCTTTACACTCGTGCATGGCCTCGTCTAAGGTACGGGGTCGTAGATCGAACCAAACAAGGGGATACGCCATGAACGCGCCTATCGGAATCGGGGTACTCAGTTTCGCCCACGGCCACGTAAACTCCTACGCCCACGTGATGAAAGACTTCGAGGATGTCCGCCTCGTCGCCGCATACGACGATGATGAAGGCCGGGGCAAAGGCGTCTGCGAGGCAACCGGCATGCAGTACACGCCCCACGTGGAGGATGTGCTCAGCAATCCGGACGTGCAGGCGGTGATGGTGGGCAGCGAGACGAGCCGGCACGCCGAGTTGTGCGTCGCGGCGGCCCAAGCGGGGAAACACATCCTGTGCCAGAAGCCCATGGCGCTGACGCTGGCGGACTGTGATCGCATGATCGCGGCCGTCGAGCAGTCGGGCATCATGTTCGCCATGGCCTTTCAGATGCGCCACGATCCCGCGAACATCAAGATGCGGGAGGTGGTGCAATCGGGCGAACTCGGCGCCATCGCCGTGATCCGGCGCCGGCACTGCATCCCCTGCCTGCTCGATGAAGGCTTCGTCAACGGCCCGACGCACTGGCATATCGAGCGGGACAAGAACCGGGGCATGTTCGCCGACGACGCGGCCCATCCGGCCGACTGGTTCCACTGGATGCTGGGCAAACCCGTCAGCGTCATCGCCGAGGTCGACAACGTCATCACCAACGTCGCCCCCGACGACAACGGCGTGGCCGTCTATCGGTTCGGCCAGGGCGAAATGGGTATCCTGTTCAACAGCTCGACGGTACGCGTGGCCGAGAACAGCACGGAGATCTATGGCGAGAAGGGCGTCATCATCCAGAACTACGGCGACGGCCCGTCGTGCGGCGCGCCGCGCCGCGCCGACGCGCCCGCCATCCGCATCTTCCGCTACGGCGCCTCGGACTGGGAAGTGCCCGACGTCCCCGTGCCGCCGGGCCATGGCCACCGGATCCAGGCGGTGCCGCGCCCCTGGGTTGATTCGCTCCTCAACGAGACGCCACCCGCTGCAACCGCCCAGGACGGGCGCATCGCCCTCGAAATGGTGCTCGCCGCGTACAAAGCGTCCGAGGACGGCCGCCGCGTGACCTTCCCGTTTACGGAGTAACGGCCTGGGCTGTGGCGCGGTCAGGAGTCCGCGCCAGAACGAGGGAGGGGGGGGCGGATTCTGCCGAGACAGGGACGCAACCGGGCGTGTCTGTCCGCACTGTGTCCTTGTCTCCGTGTGAGACGAGCCTCAAGATATCGCCGCACACGGAGCCACGAGAACCACAGAGCGAGCGCCCGGAGGGGGCGTCCGGGACGGACGACACGGCAATAGCCCACCGTTTCCAACGGTGGGAATCCAGAGGCCCGTGTGTCCAGTCCTGGAAGGACGGCTGAGCCCTGGAGGTATCTCTATTCCCGTTGCGCAACAGGGACGACTGTGCTAGACTGCGGCTGCGGGAACAGGGCTGAACGCGATACTCCGTGGGCACAGGATGCAATCTCCGAGTTAGGGAGGGACTCCCCAGATGTCAGCAAAAAGCACTGCCTGGAAGCTTGGTATCGTCGCCTTCGTCTTCTGCGCCGGTGTTGTTGTGGGGCTGGGCGCGGCCAAGGGCTTCGACGGCTATATGACGACCTTCGCATTCCTCGACAGCCTTCAACAGGCCGAGGATTACGTTGGCAAGGGCGACTATCCGAGCGCCATTGGCGCGCTCTACTACGCGGATACCTGCAATCCATCGTCGTTCGAGCCGAATCTCGAGTTGGCCCGGGCCTATGATCGGCTGGCGTGCGCGCCCCTGGCCCAACACCAGTACCGCCTGGCGCTTCATAAATTGGAGGAGGACACGGAGCCTTTGGGCGAAGAGCCCGAGTGGGCCAGGCCGATCAGAGTGTTGATCGAGGAGCGACTAAAGGATCTCGATGGTGCCGCGGCAGATTCGGCGGATCCAGGCGTAGCGACTTCCCTATAGAGGGAGCCCCGGAGGCAGTCGTACGGGCAGCGGCTCCCGTGTCGCGGTGGCCGGCAGGGCTCCAGAGCATTCGAGCAGCATCGTGGCCCTCTCGGCAATATGCGATCGTCTGCTTGTCTTGAGAATAGGCGCGGATACTTCAGTTGGGCAGGAAATGGCCAGTGATCGATTTCTCTCCATGGCCTCTGAAGAGACTCTGCATTCAGAACGGGCGGTTATATGTCCGGTCGCTCCGTGCGCACAAGACAGAAATCCACCCGGAGGAGATACTGCGGGCGCGGATGTCCGGACTCGGTGCATGTCGACGCTACCTAGTCGTGACAACGACGAGAGGGAAGTACGCGGTTCTGGCCCTGAGCAAGGAGTATCCAAGGATCCTCAGGTTCATACGGGAGAGGACGGGTTTAGCCATCAGCGACGGAAGAGAGGATCTTCTTGCCCCTTGGCGCGTCGTCCTCTGGATGGTGCGGAAGATCCGGAGAAATCCATAGGTACTTCGGACAATCAGAGGGACACATTGCTCGATTGTCCATTTCTTCGTGCCTTTTTGAGCGGGGTTCAATGCGGCCAGGGCCCTTGTCGGAACTGGTAGTCTGCGGCGAAGCGCGGTCTTCGCAGCATCTCCGGAACGGCTGGCTGAACGCCGAGGCGGGCAGCACGCGGAGGGAGGCGCCGTGGGCCGGTGTCACGGGCCGGTTGATGGGGCGAGGGTATCCCTGCTACCGTGATGGCCTGTTGATGGACGCTGGGAAGCCATGGCACGGGGTGCCGGGCCGCAGATTCTGAGAGTGGAGCGGGGCGCCGGAGGGAGGGCGCCCGAGGAGGGAACAACCGTGGTGACTCGCAGAAGATTCCTGAAGACGGCTTTGGCCTCGGCGCCGGTGATCGCGTCGGCCAAGGCGTTGGGCCTCGAGGGGCCGGGTGCGAACGAGCAGGTGAAGGTCGGGCTGATCGGGTTGGGAGGCCGCTGCAAGGATGTGGCCAAGACGTGCCAGGGCATCCCGGGCATGCGGATCGCGGCCGTGTGCGACTGCTTCGAGCCGCGGATCAGCGTGTTTCTGCGCGCCATGGAGAAAGAGGGGGCGTGGAAAGGCTACACGGATTTCCGCGAGATGATCGAGAAGGAGAAGCTCGACGCGGTGATGGTGGAGACGACTACCCACGCGCGGGCGTGGGTGGCGTGCCAGGCCATGGCCATGGGCATGGACACATACATCGAGAAGCCCATGTGCCTGACCATCGCCGAGGGCCGGCACATGGTGAACGTGGCCCGGAAGTACGGCCGGGTGACGCAGGTGGGCACGCAGCAGCGCTCGATGCCGCTGAACAACTGGGCAAGCGATCAGGTGAAGAATGGCGCCTTGGGCAAGATCGACCACGTGCTGGCGCCGAACTTCGTGGGGCCCAACCGCTGGGAGGCCAAGCCGGGCGAGGAGCTGCCGCCGGGCGCCACGGCCGAGGCGTGGGACATCTGGACGAATCAGGCCGAGTTCCGCCCGTATCGCAACGAGCTGTTCCGGGGCTGGGCCACGTGGTGGGACTACGACGGCGGCGGGCGGACCTTCGGCGTAACCGGCTGGGGTACGCACAGTTATGATCAGATTCAGCGCGGGCTGGGCACAGATGAAACCGGGCCCGTCGAGGTGCTTCTCGAAGAGGAGGTCCGCGACATGGGAACGGGCAAGTTCGAGCCGCGGGAGCCGTCGCCCGATGAAACCGGCGCGGGTTACTACGGCATGGCCAAGAACACGGTAGGCCCGCGCGCTAAGGTCAAGATGACGTATGCAGACGGCGTGGAACTCCGCCTCCACCTCGACGGCGACTGGGGCCCGGGACTCGGCTGCATTTTCGTGTGCGAGAACGGGAAGATGGAGATCAACCGCGATCACATCGCGTCGGATCCCAAGGAACTGGCCCAGTCGGCCGAGGCGCCGCCGCGACTCGATGTGCCGGAGACGCAACCCCACATCGAGAACTGGCTCGATTGCATCAAGACGCGCGAGAGGTGCACGGCGGACATCGAGTACGGCCAGCGCAGCTCGGCGCTCTGTTACCTCGTGAACATCGCCCGCGACGTGGGCCGGGTGGGCGAGGGCCTCAAGTGGGATCCGGACGCGGAGCGGTTCACCAACAGCGACGAGGGCAACGCACTGCTGTCGCGGCCGAGACGCGAAGGCTACGAACTGCCCGCCTGACGCGGGCGTGGGGGAGTGGCCATGAAACGATGCGGCATTCTGGGCGTTGTGGCTGTGCTGGCGGCCATGGGGGCGGCGTCCGCGGCGGAGCCCGAACCGGGCTTCGTGTCGATGTTCAACGGCGTCGACTTGAGCGGATGGGAAGGCAAACCCGGCGGCTGGTGGGTGGAAGACGGGGCGATCACGTCGCAGAGCACGGAGGATAAGCCCTGCGTCAAGCACCACTACCTTTTCTGGCAGGGGGGCACGCCGGCCGACTTCGTGTTGCGCTTCAAGTATCGGATCGAGGGGGGCAATTCCGGCGTCCAGTTTCGCAGCAAGCGCAAGCCCGACTATGATACTTGGGGATACCAGGCTGACATCGAGGCGGGGGCGCAGTGGACGGGCTGCCTGTTCCAGCACGATCGCGGTGGCGTGGTGATGCGCGGAAAGCGGGCCACGATCTCGAGGGAGGGCGCGCGGCAGGAGGAGGAGTTCGCGCCCGGGGAAGAACTGCAAAAGGCGATCAAGCCCAACGCCTGGAACGACTACGAGGTGACTGCCGAGGGGAGTCGTATCACGCTGCGCATCAACGGGCGCCTGATGTGCGAGGTGGATGATCGGGACGAGAAGATGGCGTGCCACAGCGGCATCATCGCGCTGCAGATGCATCCCGGCCCGCCCATGAAGGTGCAGTTCAAGGACTTGCGCATCAAGGTGCTGAAACCGGGCGCCCAGGGCGGCGAGCCGGCTGAAGCGCCCGCCCCGTAATCCTGCGACGCGCATCCTCCGCAGGGCCGGGCGGTGCCGGTGCCTCAGAAGAGCTCCGGGATCTTCGTCATGTCCTTCTCTTCCGGCTCTTCGGAGGGCGGCTGCTTGGGCGTTCGCGGCGTGATGAACTCGCCGGTATTCATCTCGCGGTAGCCGAGTCCCGGGCCCACCATGGGATAGACGTGGGCGTCGCGGTCGATCATGACTTCGAGGAAGGCGGGCCCCTCATGGGAGACGAAGGCTTTCAGCACGCGCCGGATCTGGGATTTGTCGCTGAGCCGCTTGACGAAGCCGATTCCGTCGGCCTCGGCGGCCTTCACGAAGTCCTTCTTGTGGAGCGACTTATCCGTGCCCGAGAACCGCTCGCCGAAGTAGAGGTGCTGCCACTGCCGCACCATGCCGTCGCCGAGGTTGTTCAGAAGGAGCAGCTTCACGGGGACGTCATAGGTGGAGAGGGTCTCTATCTCTCCGAGGTTCATGCGCAGGCTGCCGTCGCCGTCCACGTCGATGACGGTGCGGCCGGGGCAGGCAAGTTGCGCGCCGATGGCGGCCGGCAAGCCGAACCCCATGGTGCCCATGCTGCCGGACGTGATCCACGAGCGGGGGCGATGGAACTGGAAGAACTGGGCCGCCCACATCTGGTGCTGGCCGACGCCGGTGCAGACGATGGCCTCGCCATTGGTGAGTTCGCTGAGGGTTTCGAGCACCTGCTGCGGCTGGATCCGCTCGCTCTTGCGGTTGTAGTTGAGGGTGTGCTTCTTCTTGAGCCGGCCGACGTGCTTCAGCCACGGGAAGAAGTCGGTCTTGAACCCCTTGCCCGCCTCGCGGAGGGCCTCGAGGGCTTGGCGGGCATCGCCCACATGGGCCCAATCCACCTTCTTCACTTTGCCGATCTCGGCGGCGTCGATGTCGATGTGGGCGATATGGCGGGCGTTCGAGGCGAATTCGTCCACCTTGCCGGCCACGCGATCATCGAACCGTGCACCCACCGCGAGGAGGAAATCGCAGTCCTCGACCGCGTAGTTGGCGTACGCGGTGCCGTGCATGCCGAGCATATGGATGCTGAGTTCGGACGAGGTATCCACGCTCCCGATCCCGGTGAGGGTGGTCACAACGGGAATGCCCAGTTGCTCGCTGAAGGCGCGCAGCGCGGCCGACGCCCCGCTGACAATCACGCCGCCGCCGGCGTAGATGAGCGGGCGCTTGCACTCGGCGAGCCGGTGGTAGAAGTCGGCGCATTCGGCCTTGCCCAATCGCGAGGATTCGAGGGCGGCTAAGCGCTTCTCATAGCCGCGAAAACGCAGCAGCCCTTCGCCTTTGAAGGCACCCACGTGATTCTGCACGTCCTTCGGCACGTCGATGACCACCGGGCCGGGCCGGCCGCTCCGGGCGATGGCGAAGGCGGTGCGAACGGTCTGCTCGAGTTCGTCTTCCTTCGCGCAGAGGAACACGTGTTTCGCGCAGGCGCTCATGATGTTGTAGACGGGCGCTTCCTGGAAGGCATCGCTGCCGATGGCCGATCGGGGCACCTGGCCGCAGATCAGAACCACGGGCACGGAGTCCGCCATGCAGTCGCGGATGGGGGTGACGCAGTTGGTTGCGCCGGGGCCCGAGGTCACCATGAACACGCCCACCTTGCCGCTGGCCCGGGCATAGCCCGCCGCCATGAATCCGGCGCCCTGCTCATTGGCCGGGACCACGAGGCGGATCTGCTTGCTCTTGGGATGCGACGCGTTGTATCGGAACACTGCGTCGTAGGTGGGCAGGATGGCGCCGCCGCTGTATCCGAACACGGTGTCGACGCCCTCGTCGGCGATGACTTGCAGGATCATGTCTGCGCCGGACATCTGCCGGCCGGCCAGTTTATGCGCTTTCGAGCGTTTCGCCTTGGTGGTCATGGGGATCTCCCTTGTCGCTGACAGATGCAGTCCTGTGCCGGGCGGAGACACGCGCCCCCGGGCCCGCGGCCGTGCAGTCTGTGTGAAAAGGGAGCGTTGCGACACCTCGCAACGCTCCCTTGTTCATCGTCGTTGCCCACGAGCAGTCCGCCGCACGTGGGGGCGGCTCAGACGCTCGTGTCCTCAGCTTCCGGTGAGGCGGGCGGTGCGGCTTCCTCGGCCTTGGGGGC
>JAFGTL010000404.1 GCA_016934125.1 Candidatus Hydrogenedentota bacterium | reverse complement strand
GTACGACGTCGAGGGGGGACACGCTGAACTCGACGTCGGGGGACTCGAAGCCCTTGAACCGGTAGTAGCGCTGGTTGTCGGCAGGGAAATCGAGGAGGAACTCATCGTCGACGCAGGTGAGGTCGAAGAGGAGGATGTTGGTAACGCGCTGGCGGCCCTTGATGCTGAGATCGCCGGGCTTGCGGAAGGCGACTTGGCCACGGAACCGCTTCTTGCCGGCGAATTCGGGCGATTCGAGGATGCAGGAGCCCTTCGCGAGAAAGGAGGTGATGGCCTCGTCGTTCGAGGCGAGGTCGTCGAGAATGACGCTGACGCGTGGGCCGTCCGGGCCGATGGGCTGGCGGTGGACGGGCTCGCCGTGCAGTCTGGCGCAGCCGATGGCGACAGGAAGGACGATAAGAAGGGAGACGTGCCGCAAGCGATTGGTGGAGGGCCTGTTAGGCATGAGCGTCCGTTTCCTGATATCAGCGTGCGCCGCACGTAGGCGCAGCAGTTCGCCGCGTTCCTGCGATCCGGGTGGGCCGTCGCGCCACGGAGTCGCGACACCTGTCGCACGGCAGCCTTGAATTGGCGAGTATGCGTGTGCTACACTCCGCGGTCCACGTAGACGACGGAAGTATATCACGATAGCGGGCACGAGCCAAGCTACGTCTCGGGAGAGGATCATGTCGAGAGTCTGTGACTACAGCGGGAAGCGCCCCCGGGTGGGCAAGAAGGTCGTACGGCGCGGTAAGGCCAAGCGTCAAGGCGGTATCGGGCTGAATGTGACGGGCGTGTCCAAGCGGCGGTGGAAGCCCAACCTGCAGCGGATCCGCATTGTGGATGAGAACGGCACGGTGCGGCGCGTGCGCGTCTGCGCGCGATACATCAAGGCTGGCAAGTTCACGAAGGTCGTGAACACGAAGAAGAAGAGCGCGTAGCCTGTCAAGCAGCGTTTGTTCACCGGGACGGTTCGCCGTCCCGGTTTTGTTGTGCCCGGAGGCCTCTCCCCCTCGCTCGCGGCCCGCAGCCGGGGCCGTCCGTGCAGACGCGGCTTGATCCGGGGACGCCCGGCTGGTGTACTCTGATGCGTGAAGGATGCCTGTGGTCGAGGCCAATGATAACGCGCGCAGTCTCCACGATTCTCATTGTTCTGCCAGCACTGTACGCAAGCCATTTGCATGCGTGCAGGGCGGCCGCCGCGCCCAACCGCCCCGCGGGACTGCCGGAATCGAGCACCATGTCTCAACCTGAGCGTCAATCCGAGCAGCTTCCCGCGCCCGACGCCCTGCCTGCAATCGATGGGCTTCCCGATCCGTTCATGATGGCGAATGGCTCGCGGGTGGCCACGGCCGAGGACTGGGCGGCCCGCAGACGCGAGATTACGGCGATGCTGCTGGGGTATGAGTACGGGCACATGCCGCCGGCGCCCGGGAGTATCGCCGTTGAGAAGGTGGTGTCGAGGGCTGCGCTGGACGGTGCGGCAATCGAGAAGCAGGTGGTGTTGTGCATGGGGCCGGAGGGACGGATTCGCATGCGGGCGGGGCTATTCGTGCCGACGAAGGGGGACGGAGCGCACCCGGCGATCCTGGCCGTGGAGCCGGTGTGGCTCGAGCACCTGGAGCCGGTGGCGGCGCGGGTGGTCGACGCGGGATATGCGCTGGCGGGGTTCGAGCGCCACGATCTCGATGCAGACAGTGCGGATCGTACGGACGGGGCTCATCCGGTGTATCCCGAATACGACTGGGCGTCGTTGGCGGTGTGGGCGTGGGGCTGCATGCTGATGATGGACTACCTCGATATGGTGGAGGAGGTGGACGCGACGCGCGTGGCGATCACGGGGCATTCGCGGGCGGGGAAGGTGGCGTTGCTGGCCGGCGCGCTGGATGAACGGATCGCCGTGGTGGCGCCGCACGCGTCCGGCGCGGGCGGGGCGGGATCCTATCGGATCGTCGGCAACGGCTCGGAAACGCTTGCGCTCATCACGGAGCCCGAACGATTTCACTACTGGTTTCACCCGCGGTTGGCCGGATTCGCGGGCAAAGAAGAGCGGTTGCCCTTCGATCAACACTTCCTTCGGGCCTTGGTGGCACCGCGCACCGTGGTGTCGGTGGAAGGGCTCGGCGACAAGTGGGCCAATCCCCTGGGCACGCAGCAGATGTACGTCGCGGCGCAGCCGGTGTTCGATTTTCTGGGCGCGAGCGACAAGAACGGGATCTACTTCCGGCCCGGCGGCCATGACATGACGATGGAAGACTGGGACGTGTTGCTCGACGTGGCCGGGCACTTCCTCCTGGCCGAGCCGGCCGCGCGGGACTATACGCAACTGCCGTATCCGGACGTCGAGAGAGGTTTCTCGTGGACGGCACCGGCTGAGCCGTAGCAAGGAGTGAGTAAGCGCGCGTGAAGGGATGGGCCGGGACATGCGAATCACAACGACGGCACGGAGCATGATCATGGTAACGGCGTTGACAGCGGGGATGTGGGCGCTGTGTGCGGGGGCCCGGGCCGGTGAGCCGGGGGAATCGCCCGGGCGGATGTACACCTCGACGGAGCGGCTGCTGCCGGCGCGGCTTGCGGCGGCGCGTGCGGACGTGGAGCGGCACCAGGCGAGCCGTGTCGCGATGGAGGCGCTGCCGGGGCTGATCGACTTTCGCACGGCCATCCACCTGCATGCGGAGGACTCGGATCACACGGGGGGCACGCTGCCGGAACTGCTCGCGGACGCGAAGCGCGGCAACGTCAAGATCGTCATGTTGAGCGATCACTACCGGCCGCCGCGGGATTTCATGGAGGGATGGCGCGGCCTGCGGGACGGGGTACTGTTCATCCCGGGGGTTGAGGCGAAAGGGTTCCTGCTGTATCCGGATGCGTCGATCATGGATGTCATGGAGGCGCCCACCGACGAGTTGATCGCGCGGGCGACGGCAGGCTCGGGCCTGATCTTCCTGTCCCACGTCGAGGAGCGGGTTGAGCATCCGACGGACGGCCTGACGGGGATGGAGATCTACAACCGGCACGCCGACGCGAAAGACGATGGCGAGGTGTTCCTGGCGATCGCGGCGATGCTGGGCGATCCGGGCACGCTGGCCGCGCTGAAGGAGTCGGTGGAGCGGTATCACGACGAATTCCTGGCGTGCCAGTTGGATTATCCGTCGCTCTACCTCGGGAAATGGGATCGGGAGATGCAGGAGCGGCGGCTGGTGGGCGTGGGCGCGATCGACTGCCACCATAACCAGGTGGTGGTGATGAAGAAGGTGGATGATCGAACCGTGCGGATTGGCACCATCCTGGACGCTGACGAGGACATGCAGGCGCTCACCGCCGACATGCTGCCCGGGATCGCCGAGGTGGTGAAGGGCTACGAGCCCGGCGCCGAGATCGCGCGGCTGGATCTGGACACGTACTACCACTCGTTCCGGACGATGAGCACGCACATTCTCGCGCCGGAACTGACGGAGCCGGCAGTGCGGGCGACGCTCCGGGCCGGACACGCGTACGTGAGCCACGACTGGATGTGCGATCCGACGGGGTTCCGGTTCACGGCCCGGGGCGCCGACGACGTGTTGTGCGTGATGGGCGATGAGCGGCCATATGAGGCGGGGATGCGGCTCGTGGCCGAGTTCCCGGCCGCGTGCACGATCCGACTGCTCAAAAACGGCGAGGAGGCCGGCGAATCCGAGGGGCGGAAGCTCGAACACGCGGCCGACGGGCCCGGGGCGTATCGCGTAGAGGCATGGCTCCGGGTGGACGGGGAAGATCGGCCGTGGATCTACTCGAACCCGATCTACCTCCGCTGATGCGTCAGCTCTAGTCCAACAGGCGCGGCTCGGGGCGTTCGAAGATGCCGCCGAAGTTGATGTGCCCCCACCCTTCTGTGGCGCGATCGACGACGCGGATGAACGCCTTCTTGCCGGCATGGCCGGACGCGTCGAAGGGCACGGCGCGCACGGGGTTGACGAACGTGCCGGTGTAGCGGGCAAGCTCCTCGCCCGAATCGGCGTCCACGATGGCCACGTACACGTTCTCGGGATCGTTCCCTCCCCCTACGAGGAGGATGTAGCCGGGCGCGTCGAGGGTGAAGGGAGGCGATTCGATGACGCC
>JAFGTL010000403.1 GCA_016934125.1 Candidatus Hydrogenedentota bacterium | reverse complement strand
GTGATCAGGCCGTCGGCCTGCTCCTCGATTTCGACGTGCCCGATGGGCAGATCGGCCAAGCCGGCCCCGGCCCGTGCAGCCGCGATCACCACCAGGCATACGGGAATCGCCAACCGGGAGAAACCCCGGCCCCTATGCATCGGCATGACGCACCCTCCTCGTGTCTCATCGACACGCGACAGCCCCTGCGTCTCATCCGCCCGCCCCGACGGAACCGCCCACAAGGCAGGTTTCATTAGTAGAGTAGCACGTCTCCCGCCCCGTGGCAATCGCGTTCTTCATCCATGGCCCGCTCCATTCGCATCATTCCGGCCCGCCTTCAGCAGCCCAAGTTCGCCACGGGTGCCTTCTTGAGTTACAATGAGCCCCAGGTGCGCCCGGTGCGGGGCGCAGTCAGGGGGACAATGGACTCCGGGAAGCATACGGACAGGGCCGGCGGCCGCCGCGGCGCGCATCTGGCGCTCCAGATCGCGTGTCTGCTGGCGATCTGCGCGGCCGGGCTCGGCCTGCGCGTCTACCGGCTCGATTCCGAATCGCTTTGGTATGATGAGGCCGTCAGCTTCGCGAACATCGCGACCCCCCGCCTCGGCCAGTTCGTGTGTCTCGAACGCGCCGACGACGCCCCCATGGTGCCCTTCTACTTCGTCCTCGAATACTGGTGGGGCGTGTTCGGCCGGGGCTCGGAGCTCGCCTGCCGCGGCCTGTCGGTGGGCTGCGGCCTGCTCACCATCCTGTTCGTATACGCCGTGGGCCGCCGCTTCTTCGGCCCATGGGCGGGCCTGTTTGCGGCCCTATGCGTCGCCCTCGCCCGCCGGCACATCTACTACTCGCAAGAGATCCGCATGTACGCCCTCGTCCTGCTCCTCGCGCTCGCGTCCATCTACTCGTTCCATCGCGTGCTCGACGAGCGCCGCGCCCCGTGGTGGCTCGCCCACGCCGTTGTCAACGCGCTCCTGCTCTATACGCACCTGTTCGCCGCGGCGATCATCACCCTCGAAGCCGCCTATCTACTGGTGGCCCACCGGCGCGCGCCGCGCACGGTGGCCCGCTGGGCCTTCATCCACGTGCCCCTCGCCATCTCGATCATCATGTGGATCGTCAGCATCGACCCCAGCCGGCTCCGTTTCCTCACCCGGTGGATCACGCCGCCCGTCTGGCGCGATATCGGCATCGCCGTGCTCGAAGAACTCGCCGCCATCCCCATGACGCGCACGCCCGATACGTTCCGCATCGACGGGCCCCTGCCCGCGGCCGTGGCCGTCTGTGTGCTCTTCGCACTGCTCCTGCTTCGGGCGGCCGGTGCGGCGCGGGCCGCCTGGGCGGGCCGGGAGCCGGCCGATGGCCGCGTCCGGGCCTTTGCCCTGCTCGGCCTGTGGCTCGTCGTGCCCCTCACGGCCCTGGCCGTTGCATCCTACGTGTGGCGGCCGTGTTTCGTGTCGCGCTACGCCTTCCACTCATCGCTCGCGTTCTATCTGCTCGCCGGCGCGGGCGTCGCCGCCCTGCGCACGGTGCGGTGGCGCGTGTTCTGCATGCTCGCCATCGCCGTGCTCTACGGCTACTACGCCCTCGACGTGGCCCGCCCGTTCCGGCCCGACGTGCGATCGGCCGTGGCCGCCATGGAGGCCGAGCGCACCGTATACGACAAGGTGCTCGTCATGCCCGGCCACGCCTGGCTGCCCGTGTTCGTCTATTCCAACCTGCCCAAGACGCACCCCATCGAGGTGCGCGATTGCGCCAGCGCCATCGAGGCCGTGCTCGATGCCACGCACCAGGGCCGCGTGTGCTGGGTGGTGGCCTACGAAGACAACGTCTGCCCGGACTGGGAAGTCGCCCTCGTGGACAACGCCCTCGCCTTCGAGCGCCGCGCGTTCCCGGGCCGGAAGCGGGTGTTTCTCTATCGGATCGAGCCGGGCCGGCGCGCCGCGCCGCCCGTTCCAGCCCCGGCCCCCTCCGCGCCCGGCGTGCGGGCTGCGGGCCGCCGCGTCGATGTGGCACAATGCGCCCATACGGCCCCGCTACCCGGCGACCTCGGAACATGAAAGGAGTCTGACATGGATCGGCGGACATTTCTCGGCGTTGGCGCCGGCCTCGGCGTCGGCGCCGCCCTCGGCCTGGCTGCGACGACATCCTGCGCCACCCGGCGCCGAACCACCCGCTACCAGGGCGGTTCGAGCCCGTGGCCGCTGTGCCTCAACTCGAGCACGATCCGGCCTCAAACCCTTCAGAAGAAGATCGAAGTCGCCGCCGAAGCCGGCTACGACGGCATCGAGCCGTGGGTGGGCGAACTCGAAGAGTTCGAGAAGGGCGGCGGCGACCTCAAGGCGCTCGGCAAGGAGATCGCCGGCCGCGGGCTGTTCGTGCCCAACGTGATCGGGCTGTGGGGCGCCATGCCCGCCGAACAGGACGCCTGGGACAAGTCCCTCGAGGCCTCCCGCAACCGCATGCGCATGGCCGCCGCCATCGGCTCACAGCACGTCGCCGCAATCCCCGCACCGGATCGGCCCGACTTCGATCTCAAGCGGGGCGCCGAACAGTACCGCGAACTCCTCCGGATCGGCCGCGACGAGTTCGGCATCACCGTCGCCCTCGAGTTCGTCGGATTCCTCAAAGGCGTCCACCGGCTCGGCCAGGCCGCCGCCATCGCCCTCGACGCCAACGATCCCGACGCCTGCCTCATCGCGGACACGTTCCACCTGTTCCGCGGCGACTCCGGATTCGACGGCATCCGCCACCTGGACGGCGCGTTCATCGCCGATTTCCACTGGAACGACGTGCCCGCCGATCCGCCTCGCGAACAACAGGGCGACGAACACCGGGTTTATCCGGGCGACGGCATCCTCCCGCTCACCGGGCTGTTAAAGGATCTGCTCGCCATCGACTACACGGGGCCCCTGTGCCTCGAACTCTTCAACCGCGAACACTGGGAACAGGATCCCCTCGTCGTCGCCGAGACAGGCCGCCGCAAGATACTCGAAGGCATCGCCGCGGCCGTGTAGGCCAGCCGCGCAGCCTCCACGCGGCGATCACGCGATGCCGTGGGCTTCCTCGTACGCCGCGATGCGATCCGCGTGGCGCAGCGTCAACCCGATCTGATCCCACCCGTTCAGGAGCCGCTCCTTCAGGGCCGGATCGATCTCGAAGGCAATGGACTCGCCGTCCGGTTTCACGATGCACTGCCCGGGCAGATCCACCGTCAACGCGTAGCCTTCCTGGCCGCGGACTTCCTCGAACAGCGCGTCAACCACCTCGTTCGCCAACCGGATGGGCAGCATCCCGTTGTTGAAGCAGTTGTTGTAGAAGATATCCGCGAACGAGGGCGCCAAAAGGCAGCGGAATCCATAGTCGTGGAGCGCCCACGGCGCGTGCTCGCGCGACGAGCCGCAGCCGAAGTTGTCCCGCGCGAGCAGGATGCTCGCCCCCGCATACCGCGCCGCGTTCAGCTCGAACTCGGGGTTCGGCGTCTTGCCGTCGTCGAGGAACCGCCAGTCGTAGAACAGGCAATCGTCGTATCCGGTTCGCTCGATCCGCTTCAAGAACTGTTTCGGGATGATCTGATCCGTGTCGACGTTCATGCTATCGAGCGGCGCCACGATTCCCGAGACTTTCACAAACGGTTCCATGTCAGTGCTCCCATCAGGCGGGGCGCCACGGCCCCGGCCCGCTCCTACTTGAACTCCCAGCCCCGGATGTCGACGAACCGGCCGTTGATCGCCGCGGCCACCGCCATGGCCGGGCTCACCAGGTGGGTGCGGCCCCCTTTGCCCTGCCGGCCCTCGAAGTTCCGGTTCGACGTGGCCGCGCACCGATCGCCCGGGTTGAGCCGATCGTCGTTCATGGCCAGGCACATCGAGCAGCCCGCCTCGCGCCACTCGAATCCCGCCGCCTTCAGCACGGCATCGAGCCCTTCCGCTTCGGCCTGTCTCTTCACCTGCTGCGAGCCCGGCACCATCAGCGCCTGCTCGATGCTGTCCGCGATCCGGTAGCCCTTGGCCACCTTGGCCGCCTCGCGCAAATCCTCGATCCGCCCGTTCGTACACGAGCCCACAAACACCTTGTTGATCGCAATCTCCGTGATCGGCACGCCTTCGCCAAGGC
>JAFGTL010000402.1 GCA_016934125.1 Candidatus Hydrogenedentota bacterium | reverse complement strand
CGCCCGTTGCCCGGCCCCGGGGCCTTCCGCCACCGTTTCGTGGCGGACGCCCAATTCCGCCTTGGCCGTCGAGCGCGCCCACCCCGCGAGGCTATCCGGTGCAAAGTCGAACAGAACATGTTCCGGCGGATCGGCGGCATGTTCCCGGAGGTAACTGTCCCGATCCGTCCATTCCCCGTCCGGCCGGATCAGGGCCCGCTGCCACAACGGCGCATTCAGGGCGATCACGTCGCCCCCGCCTCGCAGGTAGGCGTCGATGGACTCCGTGGCCGCAGCGGGCAGTTCCGCCGCGTTGGGCAGGGCGAGCAGGGCGAACCGCCCGGGCGTGAGCCGGGCGGGATCGCAGAGTTCATCGGCGTCGATGGCGGCCGCGTCGTAGCCCGCACGGGCCAATTCCGCGGTGACGGCATCGGCCAGGATCGCGTCCTCGCCCGGCAACCCGGCGCGCAGCACCGCGGCCTTGGGCGGCTCCGCGACCGCCGGCAACATGGCGATCAGGCCGAGGGCCGCGGCCGTCAACCCAGGAATCCAGCTGTAACCCATTCGACTCCCCTCCGTCTGTGTTCGGGCCCGGCGGGCCGTCAGCCCGTGAGCCATTTCGTCAGAAACGCGACGCCGCTGTCGACGCGGGCCTCGTGGCGGCCCTCGTGAAGATCCAACTCCATGCGTTCGGCCATGCCGAGCCGTTCATAATGCGTGCGGGCCGCCTCGTATTCCTCGACCACCTGCGGCCACCACGCGATTCCGTCCTCTTTCCCGTGCTGGATGAGAACGGGCCGCGGGCAGATCAGGCTGATGGCGTCGGAGTCGGTGAACTCGGTGAGCCAGCCCCGGAAGAACGCGTGTTCCTCCCGCGTATCGAGAAAGCACGAGTAGCGCTTGTCGGACACGGCCATCTTGTTGCGGCGGTGGTTAAACCAGGCGCACACCACCCCCGCCTTGATCCGCGGTTCGAGGGGCATCCAGAACATCGTCGCCATGCCGCCCAGCGACACCCCCCACATGCCGACGCGCTCGCCGTCGATGCGCGGATCGTCGAGCACGGCATCCAGCAGCCGCTGCATCCGGGCCAGTTCGATGCCCGGGAGCGTCGTGTCCGCCAGCCGGCACAGCCGCTCGACGCGGTTTCTGCGCTCCTGGGAACGCAGGTTGAGCGGCGCCAACACGGCGAATCCCGCCTCCACAAGGGCGCGCGCGTAACTATGGTACGCGTCCCCCTCGTCCATGACGCCGAATACACGCTCCGGAAAGCTCCCGATGCCGTGCTGGGCGATCACGAGCGGCACGGGGCCGGCCGATTCCGGGATCACGAGCACCGCCTCCGCGGCCAGGCCGCCCAAGGGAAGCGTGAGCCATTCGCCGTTCAACTCGGCGAGCGGGCGATGGGGGCGCCGCTCGAGGGGGCCGCTCGGCTCGAGCTCGGGCGGGGCGAGGATGGCGCGCCAGCGGGCCCGGTTCGGCTCGACGCTGGCCAGGAAGGCGTCCACACTCGAATAGTCGCGGTGCCACGCGTCTGCGGCCCGTTCCGGGTAGGCATCCACGAGCCATTCCCGCAGATAGGCCTCCAATTGCGCCGCATATTCGTCCGTGCGCTGGGCCTCGTACTCTTCGAGTTGATCCGGTGGCGGGGCCTCTTCGGCCGGGGCCGCCCCGGCGCCGAGCGCGATGGCCGCCACGCCGAGTCCTGCCACGAGAGAACTGCCGATCATGATCCTTCGCCTCCATGGCTGATGACGCCCTTCCGCGCAGCATTCCCGCCTGAGAATGGACACGGCAGGCCCCGCGGTGGCTTCTGTACACGACACGATACCAGCCCGTTCCTCGGGGCCGCAAGGACAGCGGGCGCGGACGTCATCCGCGGAGTCTGCGCAGGTTCGTGGCGATGAGGGCCAGCATCGCGCCTACGGCCAGAATCAGCGCCAGCCACAGGATGATGCCGTGCCGCTCCGTCCAGGGCAGGGGTTTGGGCTCGTGTTCCAGCGGGGTTTGCGCGGCGAGTTGCACCACCGGGAGATCCTGCTCGCCCAACTCCGCGAAGCTTTTGGCCAAATCGTAGTTGGGCCGGCGCGCCTTGGGGTTGCCGCCGATGAGGGCGTATTCCTCGCCCGGCTCGCTGTTGAACACCACCCCCACCTCGCCGCGCAGCACGGAAATGTCCTCGATGGCCAGCGGCGGGTTATCGCCCTCGTGAACGCGCAGTTGGAGAAACCGATACGGCGCGCGAATGCAATCGATCCGCACCCGCTCGGACTCCTTGCCCTCATGGCGGATCCGATACAGGACGCCCTCGTCCACGTGTTGCCAGGGCGCTTCCCGCTCGACCACGTCCCATCCCGTCTCCGTCTTCCGCTCGATCGGCTCGACGGCCGCGTTGCGCCCCACGAGTTCGTATCCCCGGTGGAAGAGGGGATCGCCGACTTCGACGGCGATCTCGACGACGGGCAGGTTCCGATAGCCCAGATCGATCTCGTGCACCGTCCACCGCTTCTTCTCATCCCACGTCATGCTCATGGCCGTCACCGGCACCGGGGTGAGTTCCGCGGCGGGCCGCTCGATACGAAGGGCGGCCTCGACGCCTTCGATGGAGAACCGCCTCAAATCCCCCGGCATGCTGAACACGCTCACCCGGAGATACTGGAAGTCGTTGGCCGGAAACGTCAAGGTATTCAGCCGGAAGGTCTTGCCCGGTTGGGCCACGTCAAAGAGCCATCCATCCTCGGACACCATCTCCCACGTCTGGCCGTCCGGGCTCCCCTCGACCTCCGCCCGGCGGCAGTACGCCGCACCGGACAGCGTCACGCGCACCCGGTTCTTCGCCGCCGGCTCGCCAAAGTCCAGCGTGACGCGCTCGTATTGCTCGGGCTCGAACGTCCGGTTGAGGATCCGGGCCGGCCGCCACCGCGTCTCGACGCGATCGCGCGTCCCCTCCCAATGGATCACGTGCGGCACGAGCACGCCGGCCGAGTCCAGCACCCGCACATCGTCCAGCGACGCCTCGCTGGCGTCGAATGTCTCGGGCACAAGCATGACGCGCACATAGCCCGCCGGGGCCCCGGCCGTATCCACGGGGCTCCGCCAGGCCCAATCCGCCGTGTCGAACGGCGCGCCCGGCGCGGCGGCGACCGCCGCCAGCAGCGCGATTGATACCGTGATCATGCGACTCTACTCCTTCGTGGCGGGCGCTTCGCCCAGCAGAACGGCCCGGTATCGTTGGTAGAAGTAGCCTGCGCCGAGGAGCAGCAGGCCGCTCGCCATGCACGACAGGATCTGATACACCCGCCCGAGCGTCCAGAGATCGACGAAGGAAATCTTCCCCAGGGCCAGCGCGAACAGGCCGAAGCCGAGGATCCGCCGCATCCGGCTGCGCGTGGCCAGGCCGGCCCAGATCAACGAGAAGGCGTGCAGCGCCCACGCCGCCGAGATCAGGCTCACCGCCATGCGTTCCGACACCCACGTGCAATGATCCCCCCACCGCACAAATTCAAACCCCACCAGGATCGCGAGGGCCGCATGCCCGGCGAATTCGGGCGCCTTTTCGCCCCCCAGCAGCGCCCGGTTCCGCATCGCCATCGTGCCCCACCACAGCGACAGCACGATGGCGGCCCGCGTGCAGAACGCCCCGTTCAGGCAGAGCCACGCCGACGGCAGATCGTACTCGACAAAGCCCACCAGCATCACAATGGCCGCCGCGCCGTAACACGTGAACGGAAGGGCCAGCCATGCGTCCGTGCCTTTCTTGCCCGCCACCGCCGCCGTAGCCGCCGAGATGGCCGCCCACAACACCGCGAGCGAACTCCACGCGTGAATGGCGTAATGCTCGGGCATGGGATCCCGGCGCACCGTCCAGTAGAGGAACACCTCCATCGTCAGGAGCGCGCAGGCCAGCACGTACGCCAGCAGGAACCCGCCCGCGGCGAACCCCGGATCCGTTGGCTCCGGCTCATCGTTCCTCGTATGCAGGAGGAACGCCGCCCCCACCGTAGTCGCGATCACAGCCGCCCACGAGCCGAAGGGCACGTTGAACACGGGGGTGAACAACTCGGTGTGCAACGGGAGCCGGTGGACGAGCCCGCCCGCGGCGAGCAGGGCGGCCAGCACCCCGCCCACCTTGCAGATGATCTGCCGGAACCGGATGCCCAGAAACACGAGCACCACCGCCTCGGCGCCCCACGCCACCGGAATGCCGTACAACCGTAACTGGATCGGGATTGCGATCGTCACGAGGGCGAGACACACGATCAACAGGCTCTCGGCCGTGCGGTTGCGCACGCCCACCCGCGCCACCCACGCCTGAAACAGCACGAACACGAGCAGCGCCTGGCCCAGCACCACGAACCCGAGGGCGTGCCGGTGATCCGTGTACAGCACGCGGTAGTAGCAGAAAAACGAGAACAGGGCGTTCGCGGCGATGAGCGTGATCTCCTCGACGCGGCCGGGCGTGCGCCGGGCGAGATCGTAGAGCGAGGGGATCGCGAGAAACATGACATAGAACAATGACGCGTAGATGAGCGCCGGCGGGAGTTGGCTCGCCGCGCCCGCCTCGGGATCGCCCGTGGTGTAGAACTTCTCGTACCACGCCACGTACAGCAGGGCCGTGCCCGCGAAACACAGGAGATCGAGCGCGCGCCACCGACGGAAGTACCCCGCGCCCATGGCCGCCAGGTTCAGAATGGCAATGTACGTGAACAGGGCGTAGGGGTGATTCTCGCCCGTGGACAGCAGCACCGGGCTCAGGAAACCGCCGATCAGCCCGAGAATCGCGATGGCCATCGCGTCGTGGCCCACGGCCATGACCACCGCAAACGCCGTGACGAGTACCGCCAGCCCCATGGACGTGGCCTGCCCCGTCAACTCGTAGATCTGGAACGAGAAGAAGATGCAGATGTAGAAGGCCGCGATGCCGCCCCCGGACAGCGTCTGGAACAGGACGGCCCACTCCCGCCGGCGGAACCGCTCGCCGAGGCCCAGCGCGCCGATGCCGATGAGCGTGCCGAAGGCCAGCCGGCCCTTCGGCCCCACCCAGTTGTTGTCGTAGGCGTACTTCAGCAGGAAGGCCAGGCCGATGATGAAGACGACGATGCCCACCCAGGCCAGCCATTTCGTGCCAAGCACCACCTCGAGGGGCGGCCGGGCCGGCCCCTCCGGCTCTGGCGCGGGCTCGGGCTCCGGCGCAGGCTCCGGCGGCGGCAACGGCGGCGGCACTGCGGCGGCGGCGGCCGCGGGCTCCTCCACCACCGGTGCCGGCGGCTCCACGCGCACCTCTCCGGCGGGCGCCGGTTCCGCGGGCGGTTCGGCCGCTTCCGGGCCTTCTGCAACCGGCCCACGCTGCGGCTCGCCCGTGCGTTCGAGGGCGTTCAGCCGTATCTGCATGCGGCCCAGCCGCCGGCGGAGTTCTCGAACCTGAAACACCGACACCAGCCCGCACACCGCTCCCACCCCGACTGCCGCCAGGGCCGCGAAGATCAGAAAAACCGCAATCGCCTCCACCGCACACTCCCCGCGCGCTTGGGCGCACACCCCTCGTACGCGCCTGCCCCACGCGCCGTTCTCACGATCCGGCGCAGTAGCGCCGCTTGCACAACCATCCCGCGCACGGCCATTATACAGGAACGGAGCAACTACGGAGCGCGCGGATGCCACGGAAATACGTGCGAGAAGACTTCCGCGATCGGGCAAAAGGCCTCCGGCACACCGCCGATTCGACGCGCGATCCCGTCGAACGGGCTCGAATGAGCCCGCGCCAGGCCCGCCTACTGCTCCTCATCGGCGTCGGCGCCGCCTTCGGCCTCTACATCGTCGGCCAACTCCACGGCCGGATCCAGGACCGCCCCGAGCCCCGCCTCCACCACGCCGTCGGCACCGTGATCGGCAAGGGCCTCGAGCAGATCGACGCCGCCGAGTGCCGCTACACTCTCGAAGTCGAAGTCCCCCTCGACGACACCACCACCGCTACCGACACCGTCCTCGTCCCCGCTGACGACTGGCTCCTCATCGACGAGAACAGCCGCATCGGCGTGGGATACGTCTCCACCTGGCGCCACGCCCGGATCGACATCCGCCGCATCTACCTCAAACCCAACGAGCTGCCGCCCGAGGCCCCGTGATACCGGGCTTCTGGCCTCGGCTTCGTGAAGGGGTGCCCTTCGGCCACACACGATGGTGGCGCGGTCAGACCGGCCACAACACCAGGTATTTCTTCACGAAGCCCGTGGCCATCAACAACGCACAGCGTCTTCCGCGACTGCGGGAAGGGGAGCCTGTTCTGCGTTTGGCGCGCCGCGCCCGAAGGGCACACGTAGACGTCGCATTGGAACGAGCCCTTGAGGGCGAGACCCCCCCCCGCGTTTCGCGGGGCTCCCGAGCCCCCGTCAGTGGGCGGCACACGACGGACGTTCGGCGTCGGGGGGGAGCGAACAGACTCTGTGAATCTTGTCAATCCTGTCTCGAAGCTCTTCGCCCCCTTCTAGGCGCCTTCCTCAAGCCATCCGCTCTCCTGATGGTTATCGACGGCCTTTCTGCGCCCACATCTTCCGGCAAGACAACGGGTTACCTCCACAGGGGGGGTAAACAACCGTGAGCTATATAATAGAAGGGCTTTTATGGAAGGCCCCATCCTCCCCGGCCTGGTCAGGTCTTGCGGCGCGGGGGCGCGCCACGGGGCGCGGCGCGGGGCTACGGCTGGCCTTTGAGGGCGCGGCCGAGGGCGTCGAAGGCCTCGCCGAAACCGGCCCAGTCGCCGGCTTTGAGGCGTTCGCGGGCGCGTTCGTAGAGGTCGCGGGCCTGCTGCTCGTCGGGGCCGGCGCCGGCCTCTTCCGGGCGTTCGGACGCGGCGGCGTCGATGAGCGCGCGCACGGGCTCGTCGCCGAAGAGTTCGGCAAGGGCCCGATCGAGGGTGGGCGCCATTGCGACGCGATCGCCCGCGCCGACGACCACCTGTTTGAGTTCAGGGATCTTGACCTCGGGATCTTCGATGAAGAGGGACTGGACGTAGAGCAGTCCTTCGCCGATGGGCACGGCGAGCACTTTGCTCTGGATCACGGCGGAGCCGCGCTGGCCCATGAGCGTGGTGAATTCGGAGACTTCGGGATCCTGGTTGAAGCGGCCTTTGGCCTGGTTGGGGCCGTAGATGTTGCGTTGTTTGGGCAGCCGGTAGAGGTGCAACTCGCCGTAGTGCGGCTCGTCGCATCGCCCGGCCATCCACCCGATCATGTTGTCTTTGCCCTCGACGGTGAAGGATCGGGTGACGACGAACTCCTCGCCGGCGCCGGCGCCGGGGAGTTCCATGACGAGGAACCGGGGCGACTCGTACGAAACGGCCTCGCCTTCGGTGAGCCGCGGGAACGTCCACACGTCTTCGCCGTTGAAGAACACCTGGGCGTCGTCGACGTGGTACTTGTGGTAGATGAGCGTCTGGACGCGGAACATGTCCTGCGGATAGCGGAGATGGCGGCGGAGTTCGGCGGGCATTTCGTCGAGCGGTTTGAATAAGTCCGGGAATACGGTGTCGAACACGGCGAGAATGGGATCGGCCTGGGCCGTCCGGTAGAGGTGAACCGTGCCGTCGTAGGCGTCGACGGTGGCCTTGACGGAGTTGCGCCAGTAGTTAGCGATGCCGAAGGCCTCGGAATAGGGGAACCGGCGGGTGATGGTGTATCCGTCGAGGATCCAGACGATCCGGCCGTCGTGGAGCACCGGATAGGGATCCTCGTCGAACACGACAAAGGGCGCGAGCCGGGCCGCCCGGGCCCGCACCTGCCGGAACAGCAGAATGCGGGACGCGTCGGTGAACTGCTCGGTGAACAGGACTTCCTTGTTGCCCACGTACCAGCTCAGGAGGGCGCGGCGCGCGAGCCCGCCGATCGGGATGCCCCCGGCGCCGTCGTAGCGGTTGAAGAAGTTGTCCGGATCGCCGGGGTAGTCGAATTCCTCGGTGCGGGTGTCGACGAGGGCGTAGGACTGGGTTTTCTCGCCGTAGTAGATGCGGGGCTGCGCGACGCGGAGGCCGCGGCGCGGCACCGGCGGGATGTCGCGGATGAGGAAATCGGGCAGGCCGCCCGGCGCGGCGCGGTTGGCGAGGCTCATGCAGAGGCCGTAGCCGTGGGTATAGCAGAGGTGGAGGTTCGTCCACACGCGGCTCTTCTCGGGGAGGTCGGACAGGGCCAGTTCGCGCGGGGCCACCATCACGGGCTGGGAGCGGCCGTCGATCTCGTAGCGGTCCACGTCGACGTCTTCGAAGGTGTAGTACGAACGGATACGCTGCTTCTGGTTGTACACGTCGCGGAGCGGATCGACGTCCCAAAGCTGGAGGTTGCCCGTGGTGCCGGGGTGGGCATCGAGCAGGGCGGGGCCCAGTTCGCCGTCGCCCGGCCACGGGGTGACGTGGACGGCGTCGAGGCCGTACGCCATGCGCGTGAACTCGATATTGCGGCGTAGATAGTCCTGTTCGCAGGCCCATTCGTTGGGGCGCACGACGAAATGCTGGATCACGAAGGGGTAGGCGACGCCGGCCCCGAACCAGAGGGCGATGAACGCGCCGAGGGCATAGAGGTTGCCGGGCCGGCGCGCGCGGAACGCGTTGACGAGGAACCACAGGCCGAGCACGATGCCGGCGGCGAAGAGGATCTTGCAGGCGCCGATCTGGGCGTGGATGTCGGTGTAGCCCGCGCCGAACACGGCGCCGCGCTTGCTGAGGAGCACCTGGTATTGGCCTACCCAGAAACGCACGGAGAACAACATCGCGGCCGGGGCCGCAAGCAAGGTCAGGTGGCGGAACACGGGCGGCGGGAGCACCCGGCCCTCCTCCTGGAACGACACGACGCCGCGCACGTAATAGACGCCGAAGGCGAACGCCATGCTGAGCACCGTGAGCACCAGGGCCGTCTTGCAGACGTAGGCGACGGCGGGTAGCCGGAATACGTAGAAGGCCACATCGCGGCCGAACACGGGCTCTTCGACGCCGAAGGGCACGGCATGGAGGAAGTTGATGAATACCAGCCAGTTGCGGGCCACCGGGAAGGCGACCAGGGCGGCCCCGAACACGGCGCCGAGGGCGAACAGGACGCGGACGGCCGCGTCGACGCGGGCCGGATCCATCTCGAGGCCTTCGATGATGGATTCGCCGCGGAAGGGTGCGCGGCGGTAAGCGCAGATGATGTTGGCGGCCAGCACGACGACGCCGGCGATGAAGGCGATGCCGCCCGCCAGAAAGCGGGCGCGGAACATCACCCAGAACACGTCGCTGTAGCCGACAGCGGCAAACCACACGGCGTCGACGTAGAGGGAGACGGCGGAACGCGCCGCTACCCACAGGATCATAAGCACGGCGGCCGCGAAGAGAAGGGCGATGCCGATCTTGACGTTTCGGGATTCGTTCATGGTGTCACCCTTATACGCGAGGGCCGGGCGGGAATCAACGGCCCCGGTCGCCGGGTAGCGGATTAGTCACGGTTTTTCGCGAGATCTTCACGTGTTTCTTTGGAGGCCCCTTCACAATCGCCTTGTTCGCCAGCAGACTTGCCGCTCACGCGGGAGTGCAAGGCGGTTGACGACGGGGCTGGGAAATCCGGGACACGTAGTCGCGCCGCGGACGGCGCTTTGGACATGTCCCGGGATTTCGCCTGGCACCCGCGGCTTGGCAAGGAGAATGGCCGTATTCCTCTTGTTCCCAGCACAAAAACCCGCAAACCTGACGCTGGCCCACGCTGGGGGCCGGGATGATACACTGAATCATCGGCGAGAAGGAGGGACATGCGGTATGGAACGTTTCCGGCTGGACGGCAGGCGCGCCCTCGTGACGGGGGGCAGCAAGGGGATCGGGTTGGGAATCGCCAAGGGACTGGCAGAGGCCGGGGCCGATTTGGTGCTGCTGGCGCGGAACGCGGACGCCCTCGAACGGGCCCGGGCCGAAGTCGCGGCCTACGGGCGGGCGGTGGCGACGCACGTGGCCGATTTGCGGCACGTCCGGGCCATCAAGTCCGTGTACGGCGGCATCGTGGCCGCCCACGGCCCGATCGATATCCTGGTGAACAACGCGGGCGGCACGCACCGCGCCCCTGCCGAAGATCTCGACCTCGAAGACTGGAACGCGGTGCTCACGCTGAACCTGACGGCGGCCTTCGCTTTGTGCCGGGCCTTTGCGCGCGATGCGATCGCCCGGCGCGGGCCGGCCGGCCCGGGGCGGCGGCACAAGATCGTCAACATCGCGTCGCTCCTCAGCGAGGCGGCCCGGGCGAACAACGCGCCGTACGCGGCGTCGAAAGGGGGCATCCGGCAGCTTACCAAGGCGCTGGCCGTGGAATGGGCCGGGCGCGGCATCAACGTGAACGCCATCGGCCCGGGCTACATCCGGACGCCGTTGACGCAGCCGCTCTACGAAGACGCCGGATTCGACGCGTGGGTCAAGGAGCGCACGCCGCTGGCCCGCTGGGGCACGCCGGACGATCTGGCGGGCGCGGCCGTCTTCCTCGCGTCCGACGCGTCGGACTTCGTCACCGGCCAGGTGCTCTACGTGGACGGCGGCTGGCTGGCGTCGCTCTAGAGCGCGCCGCGGCGGCACGAAATGCCGTATGTCATCGCCGGCCCGTTCAGGTGCCGGGGCAGGCGAACACCACCATGCCGTCGGGCGCGGGAAGCTTGGCGGGCTGGGCGGGCTTATCGTTCCACGTGGCCTGCCACCCGGCAACGCCGTCGACGCCGAGATGTTTGACTTCCCCGCGCGTGACGATGACGAGTTGCTTGGCCTCGTGGTCGAACTGGAGGTCCAGATAGGCCACCTTGCAGTCGGTGCGGAACGGGAGTTTGGTGAAATTGAGCCGGATGAAGCTGCCATCCACGATCGTCATCCGCCGAACCCGGCCGTCATCATCCACATCGCGGGTGAACACCTGGGGGTTGCCCTCGAGGCAGAGCACCTTGTCGGGATTGTCACACCCGGCGCCGTACCACAGGGACTGGGGGAAACTCGTGAAATAGCGGAGGCCGAGGAGGACGAGTTCGTGGCCGCCGTCGCGTTTGCGGATCATGTTGGCGCGGCAGTCGCCCAGGAACCGATCGTCGTTGACGGTGAGCAGCGGGCTTTCGTGTTGCACCCAGTAATTCTCGTGGTAGCGGCGATCGGCGGGGAGCATGTCGGCGAGGGGCTCGGGGATGGGTTTGTCGGTGCGCGCGTAGCGGCGCAGGAACTCCGTGTTCCACTCCTTGTCCCAGCGCGTGAGCCGGGTGCGCCAGAAGATGCGGCACTCGTCGCTCTCGACGGGATCGGCGGCCAATTCGTAGATCGAGGCATTGGTGAGGCGCATGGCCTCGACGAGGGCGGCGTAGGGGCGTTCCTGGCCGTCCACGATGCCGAAGTTGCAGTCCTCGCCGTACTCGTCCCAGGCCCGCTCGGGGGGATCGTCGTGGTAGGTATACCAACTCGCGCCGACGAAGAAGGGGATCGAGGCGACGGCGGATACGTAGGACATGTAGCCGATGGCGCGATCCGTCTGGGTGGGCACGGTGGGCGGCGCGCCGGTGGTATTGGGGAGGAGGGTGTCGCCGCCGCGATAGGAGAACTCGCTCGTCATGACAGGGCGGCCGGTGGCGAAATGGATCATGGGCAGGACGGTGAAGATCTCGGTGAGCACGCGGTCGGGCAGCACGCTGTACAGGTTCAAGCTGATCACGTCGCAGTACTTGCCCATGGTGGCGAGCACGCCGGGGGACGGGGGCGCGCCGCTCATCATGCGCACCCCGAGGTTCAGGTGGTTCGGATCGATTTCGCGCACCACCTGGTTGATGGTCCCGTAGGTTTGCTCGGCGATGGCGATCTCCCACGCCTCGGCGAGCTTGGGCACGTTGGCCGGTTCGCCCTGCACCGTGGCGAGATCGTCGACGGTTTTGACGCCGTACTTGGCCCAGTCCTTGGCCACCTGGTCGGGT
>JAFGTL010000401.1 GCA_016934125.1 Candidatus Hydrogenedentota bacterium | reverse complement strand
GCTACGCCCAGGCTGAGGATCGCCTCGAAGACATCTATCGCAACGTGCGCACGGCCATCGGCGAGATGTCGGCCGCCTTCGGCCCGAGCTATGTCCGGCAGGATTACATCATGAAGGCCGTCAAGAACGGCGAGCACTGGGCCGCCTACTGGCCGACGGCCCCCGAGCACATCCGCGCCCTCGGCGACGCGTTCGTGGCGGGCGTCGAGGCCTACGTGGCCGAGCACCCCGAACGACGGCCCGGATATGCCTTGGATCTCGAGGGCTGGCACTGCGGGGCCGTCGGCAGCACGATGATTCTCAAGTGGCCCCTCGGCACCGTCGAGGACGATCTCAAGAACAAGGATCAGGCGCCGCCCTTTGGCTCGAACGGTTGGGCCGTCGGGCCGTCGCGTTCGGCGGAGGGGTGCTCGATCGTGATGACGGATCCGCACCTGACGTGGAAGGATCTGGCGGTGTTCTACGAGGCGCGTGTTCACGGCGGCGATCTCGCCATGAACGGGTTCTTCCTCGTGGGGACGCCCGTGCTCGCGCTGGGCAACAACGGCCGCGTCGGCTGGGCGTGCACCACCGGCGGGCCGGACACGTCGGACGTGTACGTACTGAAGCTGAATCCGGACAATCCGCTCGAATACGAATACGACGGCGCCTGGAAACAGGCCCAGATCGAGACCATCACCATCGAAGTGAAGGACGCCGATCCCGTCGAGCAGATGGCGGCGTACACCGAGCTCGGGTTCCTGCTGGGCGAGCCCGATCTCGAGAAGGGCATCGCCTATGTGGGCGCCACGCCGTATTTCGGGCAAACGGGCCTCCTCGAGCAGATGTACAAGATGGCGCTCGCCCGGAACTGCGGCGAGTTCTACGAGGCGCTGGCCATGAATCAGTTCATGGAGCAGAACCTCATCTTCGCGGACGTGGAGGGCAACATCCAGTACGTGCGCGCCGGGCGGACGCCCATCCGCCCCGAGGGATACAACTGGAATGCGCCCGTGCCTGGGAATACCTCGGCCACCAAGTGGCTCGGCATCCACGATATCGCCGATCTCGTCCAGATCAAGAACCCGCCCCAGGGCTATTTCCAGAACTGCAACATCAGCCCCGCGCTCATGATGCTCGATTCCCCTCTGACGCCCGACAAGTATCCCGCCTACGTGTATAACGTGTCGTGGGACAAGTCGAATCCCCGGGGCCGGCGGGCCCTCGAACTGCTCTCGGGTGATGACTCGATCACCCGGGAAGAGGCCATGGCCGTCGCCATGGACGTATACGACGCCTTGTCCAAGCCGTGGCAGTCGGCCCTGCGGGGCGCGGTGGACGCGGTGGGGGCGGAGCGGATGCAGGACGCGGCGTTCGCGAAGGCCGTGGAGGACGTGCTGGCCTGGAACGGCGAGTTCACCCCGGACAGCGTGGCCGCGCCGATTGTGCGCAGTTGGCGGCTGAAATGCGCTGGCGCCGTGGACGTGGCGGCCATCGCGAAGGGCGAGGCCCTGAGTCGGGAACACCAGGCCGCGTTGCTCGAACTGCTGGGCCAGACGCTGGCCGAGTTGCGTGTGAAATACGGCGAGTCGCCGGTGACGTGGGGCGACATCCACAAGGTGGGGCGGGGCGGCATCCTGTTCCCGTGCCCCTGCGCCGATTTCGGCGACGGCGCGAACGCCACCGAGACGCTTATGGACGTGGGCACGCGGGAGGATCCGCCGGATTCGGGCATTTACGTGGCCCGGAAGGGATCCATGGCGATGATGCTGATGTTCTGCGTCGCCGATGGCATCGAGGCGTACTCGTGCATCCCGTGGGGGCAGAGTGCGGATCCCGCCTCGCCTCATTACATGGATCAGGGCGAGAAGCTGTACTCCCGGCGGAAGTTCAAACCCGCCTGGTTTGACAGGGAGGAGTTGCTCGGCCATGTCGAGTCGGAGAAGGTGCTTCAGATCCCGTGAACGAACGCCGTGACGGACTCGATATTCTTGCGGACGTGATCCGCGAGCACTACGATCTGGGCCGGGTGGATCGGCCCGAGGCGCTGGCGCCCGCCCACCAGCGGCGCCACCGCAAGATCGTGGTGCAGGCGGCCGCGGGGAAGTTCCTCGCGAAAACCTACAAGCGCGATCCCTTCGTGCTCGATGCGTTGCGGTTTCAGCACCGCCTGTCCGATCACATGGACACGAACGGGCTGCCGGTGGCGGGGATCCAGCCCGCGAAGAACGGAAAGCGGATCGTCGAGGTGGACAACTGGGCCCTGGAACTCCAGGAGTTCGTCGAGGGCGATCCCATGGAGGTTTCTTCCGAAACGTTGGCGATTTCGGCGGACGCATTGGGCCAGTTGCATGAAGTCTGCCGCGAGTTCCCGCGGCCCGGGCGGGACGCGCGGATGTGGCGGTTCAGCGAGGTGCCGCGATCTTTGTTCGCCAAGCTGTTCGAGCGTGCCCACGACGCGAGCGAGAATCCCGCCACGATCGACGAATACTGCAACCGGATCGCTTTGTTTCTCCACGAAGCGGGGCAGGCGCTCAGCCTGGAGGCCCGGGATCGATTCGAGACGGGCCTGATCCATGGCGATTGGCATGCGGGAAACCTGATCTTCAAGGGCGGGCGGCTCGTGGCCATCGTCGATCTCGAATTCGCCGGCGACGGGTGCTATCTCGAAGACTTGGCGTATGCGGTATCGAACCTGTGCGTCCGCACGACGATGCGGCCCGAGCGTCTGGCGAAACGGACCGATCGCCTCCTCCACCACTATCAACGCCACCGCACGTTGTCGTTCTACGAGGAGGCGGCGCTGTATTACGCCGTGGGCGTGAAGCACATCGCGACGGTGTCCTACCAGATTCCGCAACAGGACGGCGAGGTGGCGGGCCACACCGCGGACGAATGGATGGAGCGGCTCGCGGCACAGTGCGAATGGCTCGCCGAGCGCGCCAACCAGGCCCGGTGGGGGCACTGAGCCGACGCCCGGGCGGCGGTTACTGGGCGGGCGCCTCGGCGGGGAACTCGATCTGCGTGATCCGGGCGGCCGCCTCTGCCACGAGATCGCCGACGGCCCGGCTCATCGCTTCGCTCAACCCGGCCACGTCGTCGCGCTCCAGCGGCACCGACGCCGTCAGCGTGTCGGCCCAGAGGGCCTGGCGATCGACGGCGTGCCGCAGTTCGAGCCGCACTTCGCATACCGCCACGGGCGGATCTTCCGTGCGCGCCTCGTCGAACCGCCGGAGCTGCCCGGTGAGAATGAGATCCGGCGCAGCCATGTCGATGGCGCGCCCCACGTCGGAGAACCGCCCCGATGCGGCCAGGGCGTCCATCAGGGCGCGGGTGACGAGGTCGCCGGGGAGTTCGGCCCATTCGACGCCGGGGTAATGGCCGAGGACGTGGCCGTCGGCGCGGTAGGCGATCTTGCTCCTGCTGTATGGCCGCGCGGGCTCGAGTGGACGCACCCCCAGCCGGAGCCCGCACTCGCCGGCCGGTTGGACGGCCGGCGCCGGATCGACCGTGTAGTAGGCCGTGGGGGTGTAGGTGCTCCGGCCGAAGCAGCCCGCGCACAAGACGGCCATGAGTGCCAACGTGGCGTAACGCATCATTCTCCTCCCTCGGGCCTTCCCTTGCCCCGGAATACCGCGGATGGATCCTCCTCGAGGTAGTCGGCCAGATCGCGGATGGCATCGGCGGCCTCGTTCAGCGCCTGGAGTGTCTCCGCCAACGCATGCTGCAGGTTGTCGGCGGTATGCACCGTAGTGCGCGTGGTTTCGTCCACGGCCGTAGATGCCGATTCGAGGAACTCGTTGACGTTTGCCAGCAGATCGTTGAGGTGATCCACCGCGCCGGCGAGTTCGCCCGGTTCCATGCCCTCGAGGCCCTTCCGGACTTCCGCGACCACGTCCCGGATCCCGGCGAGCGTATCGGCCAGTTCACCGCCCTCGATGCCTTCGAGCCCTTTCTTCACCTGATCGACGATGTCCTTGACGCCGGCGATCAGATCGGCAACCTCGCCCTCGTCCATGCCCTCGAGGCCCTTCTTGATCTCGGCGACGACGTCCTTCACGTCGCGCACCAAGTCCGACAGTTCGCCCTCTTCCATGCCCTCCAGGCCCGTATCGATCTGTTCGGCGATGTCCTTGATGCGCTCCACGATCTCGGCGAGATCGCCTTCTTCCATGCCTTCCAGCCCGGTATTGATCCGGGCGATGATGTCGCTGAGGTCTTCGTTGAGCCCGCCGATGCTGTTGCTGAAGGACTCGACGAGGGAAGGCTCGGCGATGATGGGGACGGCCGGATCGAGGGGCGGCCCGCCGCATTCGCCGCCCGACAGCGCGACGCACATGGTGCCCGTGGCCAGGCTGAAGATCTCGAGCTTGGCCTGAACGCCCTGCGTCAGGCGTACCGCGGCCGGATCGACGAGAATGCGCACATGGGCCTGGTGGTCGTCGCCGACGTGGATCGCGTCCACGCGGCCCACTTCGACGCCGCGGTACTGTACGAGGCCGCCCTCGTACAGGCCGAGCACCGAGCCGCTGAAGATGATCTCATAGGCCACCTCGCCGCCGCCCCGGTATCCGGAGATGAGGGCGAGCCCGCCCGTCAGCATGGCGGCGCACACCACGAGGAACACGCCCACCTTGATCTTCTGCGTTTTCGTGGCCACTGTCCTGCGTTCTCCTAGATGTTGCGTTGGGCGATGTGCTCGTCGGCGCGCCGCTCGAAGAACTGCCGTAGCCGCGGCGTATCGGCGGCCTCCGCCTCCGCCAGCGTCCCCTGGAACACGACGGCGCCCCGATCGAGCATGAGGATGCGATCGGCAATCTTCCGGATCGAGTCCAGTTCGTGTGTCACGATGATAAACGTAATCCCGAGGTGTTTGCGGAGGCTCAGGATCAGATCGTCCAGCCCTGAGGCCATGATCGGATCGAGCCCCGCCGAGGGCTCGTCGAAGTAGATCACCGGCGGATCCGTGGCCAGGGCGCGGGCGAGCCCGGCCCGTTTCCGCATGCCGCCGGACAGTTCATCGGGCATGAGGTGCTCTGCGGCGGCCAGGCCGACGAGCGACAGCTTGAGGCGCACAATGGCGGGGATCAGCTTGGGAT
>JAFGTL010000400.1 GCA_016934125.1 Candidatus Hydrogenedentota bacterium | reverse complement strand
CGTGAAGGCCGACGCGCTCCAGGGCCAAGGCTATATCGAGATGTGGTGCACCTTCGGCGACAGTTCCTACTTCTCGCGGGCGCTGCACCAGACCGTATCCGGGGACACCGGCTGGCAATCGTGCTCGACGCCCTTCCTCCTGCAGCCGGACACCCCGCAGCTCGACCGCGTGCAACTGGGCGTGCGCCTGGAAGGGCCGGGCACGATCCGGATCGGCGAGGCGCGGCTGATCCGCCGGCCGCTGGGCGCCTCCGCGAGCCTGGGCAAACTCGGCGCCCTGCTCGGACTCGTGTTCGGCGGGATCGGCGGCCTGTTCGGGATAGTGGCCGGCTTCTTCCCCGCCCGGGGCCGTTGCCGCGCCCTCGTCATGGGGGTCTGGGGCGTGGCACTGGCCGCGTCGATCGCGGCCCTGGTGGGCGGATTGGTGCTGATGGCGGCCGGCTCCGGAAGCCCGGCCGCGTATCCTCTAATCCTTGTCGGCATCATCGGATGCGTCCTCTATCCGCCCCTCTACCTGGTGGTCAGGCGGCAGTACGAGGCGGCCGAGGTGCGCCGCATGTCGGCCATGGATCTGACCACCTCCAACGACGGGTGACCGCTCCCCAAACGGTCGGGCAGGGAACGATAGGCCGCCCCGGTTTGTTCCCACGAAGATAAGCGCGTACCATCCTGGTGGGATGTGTCGTTCTGCGGGCTGAGGACAGGTTTCGGCCCGCGGTGAAGTCCATTTGGTGTGCCGATGCAGCGACTGACGTTCATGATCCGCGGAATGGACTGCGCCGACGAAGTGGCCATGCTCCGCCGCGAAGTGGAGCCGCTGGTCGGCGGCGCGGATCGCCTCGCCTTCGATCTGCTGAGCGCCAAGATGATCGTGGATGCGGGCGACGCGGCCGTGTCGCAGGAGGCCATCGTCCGGGCCGTTGCGCGGACGGGACTCGAGGCCGTGCCGTGGGAGCGGCGCCTGGCCGAGGCCTCCGAGGAAGCCGCACCGGGCCTCTGGGCCCGCCGGGGCAGACTGGCGATGTGCCTGGCGAGCGGCACGCTCTTCGCCACCGCGCTGGCAGCAGGCCACAGGGCCGGATGGGGCGACGCGGGGACTGCAGGCCTGGCCTACCGGGTGCTGTGCGTGGGCGCCGTGGTGACGGGGGAGTGGTTCATCCTCCCCAAGGCGTGGAACGCGTTACGCGCGCTCCGGCCCGACATCCACTTGCTCCAGGCGGTATCCGTCGCCGGCGCGCTCGCTATCGGCGAATGGTTTGAGGCGGCCGCGGTCACCTTCCTCTTCGCCGTGGCGCTGCTGCTCGAGTCGTGGAGCGTGGGCCGGGCACGGCACGCCATCCGCGGCCTCATGGAGCTCTCGCCGGCCGTCGCGCGCTCACGCGTCACGCCCGGCGGCGCGTACGAAGAACGGCCGGTTGGCGAGGTAGGGGCCGGTGCCGAGGTGTCCGTCAGGCCCGGCGAGCGCATTCCGCTGGACGGCGCGGTGATCGACGGATCCACCACGGTGAACGAAGCGCCGATCACGGGCGAATCGCTCCCCGTCCACAAAGAGCCGGGCTGCGACGTGTACGCCGGAACACTCAACAACGAGGGCGCTTTCATCTTCCGCGTCACCAAGGCCGCCGAGGACACGACCCTCGCCCGCGTAATCCGCATGATCGAGGAGGCCCAGGCCCGCCGGGCCCCTACGGAGCAGTGGGTCGAGCGGTTCGCACGGTACTACACGCCCGCGATGATGCTCCTGGCCGCGCTGATCGCCACGGCCCCGCCCATGCTGCTCGGTGCATCGTGGCGCGACTGGTTCTACCAGGCCCTCGTCATGCTGGTGATTGCGTGCCCGTGTGCGCTCGTCATCTCGACGCCCGTGAGCATCGTGGCGGGCCTGGCCTCGGCGGCCCGGGCGGGCGTGCTGATCAAAGGCGGCGCATACCTTGAGGCCCCGGCCCGCTGGAAGGCGGTGGCCGTGGACAAGACGGGCACGCTCACGCTCGGGCGCCCGGAGGTTCAGGAGGTGGTCTCCCTCAACGACCACACGCCGCAAGAGGTGCTCACCAACGCCGCGGCCCTGGAGTCGGTCAGCGAGCATCCCCTGGCGCGCGCCATCGTCCGCCGCGCGGAACGCGACGGGCTCGAGATCCCGCGGGTGACGGAGTTCCGCGCTGTCCGGGGCAAGGGGGCCGAGGCCGTCCTGAACGGGGAGCCGTTCTGGGTGGGCAGCCACCGCTACATCCACGAGCGGGGCATGGATGACGCGCCATTCCATGGAAAGGCCGTCGAACTCGAGGACGCCGGACACAGCGTGGTGGCGGTAGGCACGAGCGATCACGTGTGCGGGCTCATCGCGCTGGCGGACGATGTGCGCCCGGAGAGCCGCCGGGCCATGGACGCACTGAAACGGGCCGGAATCGAGCACGTGGCGCTGGTGACGGGCGACAACGAGGAGACGGCGCGGGCGGTGGGCGACGCGACGGGCGTGGACTCAGTCCACGCGGAACTGCTGCCGGAGGACAAGGTGCGGGCCGTCGAGTCGCTCGTCCGCGAATACGGCCACGTGGCCATGGTGGGGGACGGCGTGAACGATGCCCCGGCCATGGCGGCGGCCTCCGTCGGAATCGCCATGGGCGCCATCGGCTCGGACGCGGCCATCGAGACGGCCGACATCGCCCTGATGGCCGACGATCTCGAACGGTTGCCCTGGCTGATCCATCACGCCCGGCGGACGGTGGGCGTCATCAAGCAGAACATCGCGCTCGCGCTCGCGGTGAAAGGGGCATTCATCGCCCTTGCCCTGGCGGGCTGCGCCACCCTCTGGATGGCCATCGCAGCCGACTCCGGCATGGCCGTGCTCGTCACGTTCAACGGGCTTCGTCTCTTGAAGGGGCGCTCGATCTAGTCGCGCCGGCCCTTCACGTATCGTAGGACCACGTCGCAAACGGCCGCGGCGCGGATTCGACGTGTTCGCGCTGGCTGACAGACTTGAAGACGCGCTTGTTCTTGCCGACGTAGATCTGCCGGGGCCGGTGGATCCGGCCCGCGCGATCTTCGCGCATCTCCTTCCACTGGGCGATCCAGCCCGGCAGCCGGCCAATGGCGAACAACACGGTGAACATGTTCGTTGGGATTCCCATGGCCCGGTAGATGATTCCGCTGTAGAAGTCCACGTTCGGATACAGCCTGCGCTCGACGAAGAAATCGTCTTCGAGGGCCACGCCTTCGAGGTTCTTGGCGATGTCCAACAGCGGATCCGTCACGCCCAGTTCGTCGAGCACATCGTCGCAGGCGGCCTTCAGAATCTTCGCGCGCGGATCGAAATTCTTGTACACCCGGTGCCCGAAGCCCATGAGCCGGAAGCCCGAATTCTTGTCCTTGGCCATGTTGATGTACTTCTTGTAGTCGCCGCCATCGCGCCGGATGCCTTCCAGCATCTCAATCACGGCTTGGTTGGCCCCGCCGTGCAGCGGCCCCCACAACGCCGAGATGCCCGCCGAAATGGACGCATACAGATTGGCCTGGCTGCTGCCCACCATCCGCACCGTCGACGCGCTGCAGTTCTGCTCGTGATCCGCGTGCACCGTCAACAGCAAATCCAGCGCCCGCTCCATCACCGGCGACACATCGTATTCCTCGGCCGGCGTCGCGTACATCATCCGAAGGAAGTTCGCCGCGTAACTGTAACTGGTCAGGGGATATACCATGGGCTCGCCGCGCGACTTCTTGTACGAGAACGCCGCAATCGTCTTGGCCTGGGCCAGGAGCCGGACGATGTTCTCGTCCACGGTTTCGTCCTCGCCCGAACCGGGATAGAACGTCGACATGGAAGCCACCATGGACGACATGATCGCCATCGGGTGGGCGGTTGGCGGGAAATTGTCGAAGAAGTTGTGCATGCTCTCATGCATAAAGCTGTTGAGCGTCAGTTGCCGCCGCCAATCCACCAATTCATCTTGATCCGGCAGGTGGCCGTACACCAGCAGGTACGCGACCTCCGGGAACCGCGCCGATGCCGCCAACTCCTCGATGGGGTAGCCCCGGTAGCGCAGGATGCCCTTCTCGCCGTCGATGAACGTGATCTCGCTCTTGCACGAGCCGGTGTTGGCGTATCCGGGGTCGAGAGTGATGTATCCGCTCCTGGCTCGCAGGGTGGAGATATCGATGGCGTGCTCTCCTTCCGTGCCCTCAACAACCGGAAATTCGTACTCTTTCCCATCGACAACCAACTTGGCAGTGCTCATGCTCTTCTCCATTCGTAATGCAGGACAGGATTCACAGAAGCTCGGTTCTCGTCATCCGGCGGCACCGCACCTATGCGACACCGCACCCGACCGCACAGATTCGGAGAGGACCCCTTGCCGGGTAATAGAGTATTCAAAAGCGGGCCAAGAGATCAACCGGTTTTCGGGCCATCCCCGATAATTCGTTCCAGAATCGGCTCTTACGACGCCCAACCCGCCCCGGCCGTCATGCCGCTTCCCCTCCAATCCAGGCACGTTCTGCGTCCGGTTCCTCGGCTCAACGGGTGGGGTGCCGGCTAGCCCTCCAGGGCCGCCGTTGCCTAACGTGCCGCCATGCATACCGCCGCACCGTCAAGAACTTCACGCGCGCCACAATCCGCTGCCCGGCCTCGGCGCCTCCTTGGACAGACACGAAGCGGTTCCGGTATGATGCCCGACGCGGTGGAGGGTCGTCATGGGCATCATCGATGAGAAGGGCCGCTTGTTCGGCAGGCTGAACGTGATCGACCTGCTCGCCGTGGCGATCGTCTGCGTCCTGACGGCCGCCGTGTACGTCAAGCTCACATCCGCCTATCGCCTTGCACCCCAGTACCTTCTACCGAGAGAGGCGTTCTCGGTCGACGTAGAACTGCGCCTTCCGCCCGATCAAGCGTGGATGGCGGATTACGTGGCCGCCGGCATGCGGCACGTCGACGCCCACTCGGGCCGGATACTGGCCGAAATCCTGGGCGTGGAACCCACACCTGGCGGTTCGCTGGCGGTGCGGGTTCGCCTGCTCGTCGTCGAAGGCCAACTCGACCGCGTCCTGTTCAACGGCACGCCCGTCGTGCCCGGCCAGCGGCTCCGAATCGAGACGGAGCGATGCGTGGTCGAGGGGTGCGTCTCGTCCATCCCCGAGAGGGTGCCATGACCTGGCTTGCGGGCAGCCGTGCCTGTCAGACTTGGGCTTCGGCCGCCCCCCACGCGCGCGTGGTCTCGTGGTGGCAGACGCCCCCAAGGCCCGTTGCACCCGCGGCGGGGAGCCTCGTGGTGCGGGGGCTCGCACACACGGGGCCTGTCTGGGGCGCGCTGGTTGCGGCCACCTTCCTGGCGGTCCTCGTCGTAGCGCCCGCCGCGCGCATCGCGGCCTGCATTCTGGCGGCGGTGGGGGCGGTGTCCTTCGCGAAGCCCGTGTGGGGTGCCGCGGCCCTCCCGGCGGCCCTGATCTGGACGCCCCGGATCTATCTGGCCGTCGTAGGCGACGAGGCCCTCTTCTGCCGCATCGACCACGCCATCGTGGCAGGCCTGGCGGCATACCTGCTCATCCGGGAGCATCCGCGCGGCACCAGTCTGCACGTCCCCTTGGTGCTCTTCCTGACGGGGCTCTCAGCAACCACGTTGGTGGGCCTGCTGCGGGGCACAGCCGCGGCGCCCGAGTCGGCCTTGCTCAGCATCGCTCAACTGGCCCACCTCGGGCTCGTGTTCATCTGCGCCCACGCCCAGGGGCCCCGTCTCGGGCGGGCCGGCCTCTACGCCTGGGCCCTCCCCGTGGCTGCGCTGGCCGCCTTCGGCGTCGCGGAATGGCTGCGCCCCTGTGCCCCCATGCCCGATGGGCCATACCGAACCTTCGAGCACGTCTTCTTCGCCGGGCAGGCCAATCACGCGGCCGGCCTGCTGGCCGTGGGCGCCGTGGTCGGCGCAGCCCTGTTACGCGAGCCGCGATGGCGCGCGCTCGGTGCGGCGCTGGCGGTCGCGGCGGGCACGGCCTTGATCGGCACCCGCTCCCGCGAAGGCGCAGCCGCCTTGGCGGCTGCCTTCAGTGGCCTGCTCCTGATCCGGGTTCCGCGGCTGCGCTGGCTGGCGCCGGTGGCGGTTGCCGCGGTGCTCGTAGTGCCTCCCGAGACGTGGAACGCGCTCGCGCCACCGGGCAGCAGCCTGTTCGATCGGATCGTGAACTGGAAAGAAGCGCTGTCAACGGCGCCTCGCCATCCTTGGATTGGGCTCGGACTCGGCGCGCGGCATCGCCAGTTCTACGATAACCAGTACCTGATGTTTCTTGTCGAAGGCGGGGCGATCACGCTGGTGCTCTTCGTGGGCTGGCTGGCGTATCTGGCCCGCGAGCTGGGGCAGGCCGCGACGTCGTCGCCCGGCCTCCGCGGCGCATTGAGTGCGGGCGCCTTGTGCGGGCTCGCAGCCATCGCGTTCCAGAGCCTGGTGGCCGTGTGTTTCGTGGTGACACTCGTCGCCGGGCCGCTCTACTGGCTCGCCGGCTACGCCCTATCCGTGGAAGAACCGGAATCGTGAATCCCAAGCCCTGGTATGCGACGCTTCTCCGGCCCGCAGCCGTGATCGCGGGGGTAGCCGTCTGCTCGAAGCTGTTCCAGGCCGGGGGGGGCATTCTACTCGCCCACAAATTCGGCGCGTGCCGGGCCACGGACGCCTACCTCCTCGCCAAGAGCCTGCCCATCGGCCTCTATCTCGTGGCCGACAGCCTCCTCTACAACTCCGTGGTTCCCGTGTACCGCCGGCACCAGCATCCCGATCACGTCCTGCGCGACTTCCTGGGCGGCGTGTCGGTGGTGTGCGGGTTGCTTGCGGTGGCCATCGTGGCGGCCCTTGCAGTCGCCGCCCCGGCCATCATGCGCTACCTCGCCCCGGGCAGCGCGCCCGAGACGATCCGGCTGGCCGGCGCGTTGTGCCGCCTGACGTGTCTCGGCGTGCTCACGGCCCTGCCCGCATCGCTCCTGAAATCCGTGAACGCCTGCCATGATCGCTATGTGCTCGCGTCACTGGATTCCTTTGTGATGAGCGCGGTATTGATCGCCGTGCTGCTGGCATCACCGGCCCGGTGGGGCATCTGGCCCGTGGCCGGCGCCCTTCCGGTATCGTGCGCCATTCTCTTCACGATCCAGCTGGTCGCGGCCCGGCGCGAGGTGCCCCGGCCGCGGGCCTCATGGCGCAACCCCCTGCTCGCCGAACTCGCCGGGCTCGTCGCCCCGTTGATCGCGTTCAACGGCCTCCACCAAGTCAACGTCATCGCCATGAACGCGTTCATGTCTCGAGTCGGCGACGGCGCCATCTCCTGGCTCAACTACAGTTACAACATCGGCCAGATCCCGGTGAGCCTCATCGATCTCGTGCTGTTGAGCACGCTGTTCCCGTTCGCAGCCGCCCTGGCCTCGAACCAGGACACGGACACGGTGCGCCGCGCGTTTCAAGCGGTGGCCAAACTCGTAGTGCTCGCCCTGGTTCCGGCCAGCCTATGGGTAATCCTGATGCGCCGCGAACTCGTTCAGTTGATCCTGGAACACGGCGAGTTCGGCGTCGAGGCCACGCAGGGCACGACCGCCTGCCTCATCGGCATCGGCCTGGCCATCACCCCGTGGGCCCTCGACACGCTCGCCTACCGTTGCCTGTTCGCGCTGAAACGGCACGGCGCCTATGCCCGGATCGTTGCGGCCCGCGTCGCCCTGAATGTAGGATTGTGCGCCCTCTTGGTGGGCCGATACGGCGCCATGGGCGTGGGCTTCGCGTTTGGCGCGTCCTTCGTGTTGGGGGCCGCGTTGAGCGCCCGGGCCATCGGCCGCGCCCTGCCCGGGCCTGCGCCCCTGGCCCGCCCGTGGTGCCTGGGCAGCGTCGCCCTTGCCTTCCTGGGCGCCGCGGCGGTGGCCACGGCCCACATGGCGATAGAACGGATCGTCCGAGGCGCCGGAGAGGGGCAGTCTGCATTGAGCCTGTTGGCGTGGAACGCCTCGGCAGCCTGTTTCGCGGTGGCACTCGTCTATGGCGCCGGGGCCCTGACGGCGGGACGCAGGAAGACGCCCCGCACGGGATTGGAGGCATGATGCACGCCGGAAGCCCCTTCGGCCCTGAGCGGACGGCCCGACGCCGCTGGACGCTCGTGCTGACGGCCGGGTTCGTCGGGCTGGCCGTGGCCGGCCTCGCCCTGCTGGGCTATGGGGCCCGCAGGAACGGCGCCTATCCGGCCCGCTGGCTGGACTCCCCAGATCCCCCGGAACGGGCCTTGGCGGAAATGGCCGAGGCCTTCGAAGCCGCCCAGCAGTTCATCGTGGGCCAGTTCAACTACGACGCGCTTCGCGATGTCGCATGGCGCGACTGGCAGTACGAAGGGCATAAGGGGTGGTACAGGTTCTACGGCCATGTCGATGCCACAACGCGGGACGGCCAAACCCACCACATCTACTACGAGGTCGCGGTCAGCCTCGAACCATCCGGCGCCTGGAAGCTCGAGGATGTCATCGTCACGGAACGCACCGCGCCCACGCCGGGCGGCTAACGCTGGCACCGCACGCGGGGAATCCAACCCAGCCTCTCGCGGGCGTACGCGCAGTCGACGAGCGCCCCGAACCCATCCGCCCGGCGCAGGGCCTCGCGATCGGCCTCGACATCCGGAAACAGCCGGTTGACGAGATCGACGCTCGGCATCGTCGAGCACTGATCGACGGCGTTGAACAGGAATCGATCGAAGCCGTCGACGGGGTAGTAGTCCATGGCGCGCACGATGCCTTCCACCAGATCGCTGCATGCCACGTAATCGTACAGCCTGGGCGTCTCGCCGGGCGGGCGCGCCCGCATCGATGTCTCAGCTTCGCTAGCGATGATGAGGGATGGCCGGACGGCGACCACGGGTTTGCGGTACTCATCGGCGTATTTCCGGCACCAATACTCGGCCTGCACCTTCGAGCACGAGTAGTAGTTGCCGAGCAGGAGGGGGTGATCCTCGTTGATAGGCAGGAACCGGGGCATGTTGCCGCCATCAGGGCCGGACAGGATCCCGTGGGCACAGATGGACGAGATATAGATGAAATGCTCGACGCGCTGTCGGACCCCGGCCGCCTCAAGCAGGTTGAGCGTGCCCATGACGTTCACCTGAACCAAGTGCTGGAAGGGCTTCTTCTCCCACGGGATAGCCGCACAATGGACCACCGCGTCGACGCCGTCCACCGCGCGTTCGACAGTGTCCAGATCGGTGATCGAGCCCACGAGCACGCGCCCGAACCCTGCCTGCCCCGGCTCGGGCTCCTTAACATCAAGTTGCACCACGTCGTATTCGGCGGCAAGCCGGCACGCCACGGCAGATCCCAGCCGGCCGTTCGTTCCCGTTACAAGGACTGTGCGTCTTCCCATCAGACCTCCACCATCCCGCGCCACGCCAACTGCATTCTGTCCCGCCGATCACCGCCTCACTCGGAACGCCGGCACCCACCCCAGCGCATCCCGCGCATGCGAGCAGTCCACCAGGGCCGCGAACTCGCCGCACGCCCCAAGCGCGTCCCGATCCACCGGCACACCGGGGAAGTGGCGCTCGATGAACTCGAGCGTCGGCGTCGTGCTGGACTGCTCCGCCCCGTGGCACAGAAACCGATCGAACCCGTCCTTCGGCGCATAGTCCATGGCCCGGGCGATCGCGTCGACGAGGTCGGATGTCGCCACGTACTGGAGCAGATCGGGCCGATCCGGCGCGGCCCGTGCCGGCAGGGCCGGCTCGGGATACTCCGGGTGGATCCAGGACGGGCGGATCGCCACGGCCGGTTTCCGGAACCGCTTCACGTACATCCGGCACCAATGCTCGGCCTGCACCTTCGAACCGCCGTAGTACTCCACCGTAAGCAACGGGTGCGTCTCGTCGAAAGGCAGGAACCGCGGCATGAACTGCTCGCCGGGCCCTTCGAGCACCCCGTGCACGCGGATCGACGACACGAACACGAACCGTTCGACTTCATGACGGGCTCCGGCCTCTTCGAGGACGTTCACGGTGCCGCCGACATTGACACGCAGCAGTTCATCGTAGGGCGCCCGGTTCGACGGGATGGCCGCGGCGTGGACAACGGTGTCAACCCCATCGAAAGCGGCCGCCACGGCCGCCCGATCCGTGATCGAGCCGACATGTACGGGCCCGAGTTCCCGCTGCGACGCGTCGGCCGGTTCATGCAGATCGAACTGCACGACATCGTGGTTCCGGCTCAACAGCCGAACCAAGGCCGAGCCCAGCCTGCCGCTGCTGCCGGTGATGAGGATCCGATGGCGGGACATGATGTGAAACCGATCCGCTTTGTGGACACGCTCCGACGTCCCAGAGGCCGCTGGACAGCGTTCTGGACGGCAGTAGTGTAACGGCGGCCTTCCCGTTTCGCAACGGAAAACACAACCGAAGAACCGCTTGGCTCGCATGGCAGCCTCTCGGGTGCGGGTGTGCCGGGGCCATTCGCCCCCCGGGCCGGGCCCGGGTTTGCGTACACGCGCAAGAACCAATAAAATGGGCCATATCGTGCGAAAACGACAGCCACACACGGGGTGCCTTCCCATGACGTCGCGATATGAGCACCAGTCTGTCTGCAGATGCCGAACGCCGCGCCGGGCGGCACAGTTCCTGTGTCTCGTCATGCTCGCCCTGCCCCTATCGGCCGGGCCGGCGCTCGCCGCGGAGCAGGGCCCGGCAAACGAGCCCCTGGGCAGCCCACAGGACGCTGTCCGCACCTTCCTGGACGCGATGAACGCGTGCCGCGAGGGCGAAGCCGGCGCCCTGGATCACGCGGTGGCGTGCCTCCAACTCGACGATCTCCCCGCCGCGGAACAGGCCTCCACGGGCGCTCAGTATGCGCGGCAGTTGTTCGACATCCTCGATCGCGCCACGGTGAACCTGGACGATCTCCCCAGAGACGTCCCGGAAGGCACGGGCGAAGTCCGGCTCACGGTGCGCCCGGCGGACACGGACGATCCGGCCTTCGCGGTCGCGGTGTGTCGCGGGGACGACGGCCGGTGGCGCGTCGCGAGCGACACGCTCCGCCGGATCCCCGCGTACTGCGCCTCGCTCGAGGACGCCCCTTCCCCCGAGTCCGAGAACTCCGGCAACCCGGCCCTCCGCTCGCCCCGCGATACGATGCGCACGTTTCTCGAAGGGATGAGCCGCTGGGACGACGGGGGCGAAGAAGAGGCCCTTGCGGCGCTCGATCTTTCCGGCGTCGAAGAGAGCGTGCGCATCGACAAGGGCCGGGAGGCCGCGCTCTACCTCAAACGCATTCTGTTGCGCGACGGGAAAGTCACCTACCAGGCAATCCACAACGATCCCGCCGGCCCGCCCTACACCCACCTCAAGCACCGCGCAGGCTCCATCGTGATCGCCCCCGTAACGGACGAGGAGACGGGCGCTGTCGACTGGAAGTTCACCGCCGAGACCGTCGAGAACATCGTCGGCATCTACGACGCGGTGAAAGGCGAGTTCGCGCCCGGCGCCGAGGCCGGTGCCGGCGAGCCGGTGATCCTGTCGATCATGGTTCGCGACTGGATCGACGCGCGGTTCCCGGTGCTCCTGAAGCGCGCCGTGCTCCTCGAAAACTGGCAATGGCTCGGCCTGTTCGTCGTGATCCTGCTCGGCATGGCCGCGAGCAGGGCGATCGCCTACGTCCTGATCGCCGGGTTGCGCCGATGGTTCCGGCGCGAACGCATGTCCCTCGACATCGAACTCGAGAAGGACTTCGTTCGCCCGATCCGCATCGCCCTCATGGCCTGGGTGTGGTTCCTCGCCCTCAAGACACTCTACCTCCCCGCGCACACCCTCTATTACCTCCGCGTCGCCGCCGCCACGGTGTCCGCGGCCGGTGGCGTATGGGCCTTCTACCGGCTCGTGGACATCCTCGGCCAGTATCTCTCCGAGCGGGCTGCCCGCACCGAGAACAAGTTCGACGACATCCTCGTGCCGCTTGTCACCCGCAGCCTCAAAGTCTTCATCGCCACCTTCGGCGTCGTGTTCGTGGCCGAAATCGCCGGCTTCAAACCCACCAGCGTCCTCGCCGGCCTCGGCCTCGGCGGCCTCGCATTCGCCCTCGCCGCCAAGGACACCCTCTCGAACGTGTTCGGCTCCCTCACCATCCTCCTCGACAGGCCCTTCCAGATCGGCGACTGGATCATCGTCGGCGACGTCGAGGGCAGCGTCGAAACGGTAGGCATCCGCAGCACGCGCGTCCGCACGTTCTACAACTCCCTCATCACCGTGCCCAATTCGCAACTGATCAACGCGACGGTAGACAACATGGGCGCGCGCCGGTTCCGTCGGATCAGCACCAAGATCGCCGTCACCTACGACACGCCGCCCGAGAAGATCGAGGCGTTCTGTGAAGGCATCCGCGAACTCATCCGCCGCCATCCCTACACGCGGAAGGATTACTTCCACGTGTGGCTGAACGAATTCGCGGCCGCCTCGCTCAACATCCTCCTCTACTGCTTTCACGAGGCCCCCGACTGGAGCACGGAACTCCGCGAACGGCACCGGCTCTATCTCGATATCATCCGACTCGCCAAGCGGCTCGGCGTCGAGTTCGCCTTCCCCACGCAGACGCTCTATGTGCGCCAGGACAGCGTTCCTGCCGCCGCCTTCGCCGCCGCCACGCCCGGGAAGGCCCTCGTGCTGGGCAAGGAGGAGGCCGCCCGCATCGTCGACGAATTCCTCGGCGGCCCCGATCGGCCGCCTCCGCCCCCCGTCACGTTCGAAAGCCCCCCCGTCCCCGCGGACGCGCCCGCCGACACGGACACCAAGCGCGGCAGTGTGGACAGTGAAGACGCTTGATCGATGGCCGGGCGCCCGCGTTCCCACGCGTTTGACGACAAGGAGTATGTGAACCGTGCCTACCCATGAAGATCTCCGCCGGACGCTGTCCCGAATCGACGGACGCGGCTACAAGGCATACAAAGACATCCAGGGAGACTATCGGTTTCCCGACATGACGCTCCACATCGATCATGTCCAGGGCGATCCCTTTGCCGCGCCGTCCAAAGTGCGCATCCGCCTGGCGCAGGACACGGCCCGGTTCCCCACGGATCTCTTCGCCAACCCCGTGCGCCGCCTCGCCCTCGAGGACTACCTGGCGCGCCGTGTCCAGGATGCAATCCGGGGGACGGCCGCAGGCCGCCGCGGCACCGGTAAAAGCGGCCTCATCGACATCGACGCGGGCCGCCAGGAGGTGCTCGAGCGGACAGCCGTCGTGATCACCGAGGACTGGGTTGAGGCGCGGCTCACGGTCGGGTTGCCGGCAGCGGGCCGCCGCGTGTTGGGCCGGCAGGCGGACGCCATGCTCACCGAGGAACTGCCCGATATCGCTGCCGAGGCGCTCCGGTGGGCGCACACGCCTCAGAAGGAGGCCCGCGCCTTTGTCGAATGCGTCGAGAACCAGGAACACATCCGGGCCGAGTTGCCCACGCGCGGACTCGTCGCGTTTGTGGCCGACGGCGCCGTGCTCCCCCGGCGGAGCGGCGCAAGCGATGCCCCGCTCGCCCGCAAGGAGGCCATTCCCTTCCGCGCGCCCGACTCGCTTCGCGTCACCATCGGGCTGCCCAACCCGATACCGACTCCCGACGGGCCGGCCGCCGCCATCGCGGGCATGGGCGTCCCCCGCGGCGTCACGCTCATCGTGGGCGGCGGCTACCACGGCAAGTCGACGCTGTTGAAGGCCCTCGAGCGCGGCGTGTATCCCCACATCCCGGGCGATGGCCGCGAGTACGTGGTGACGGATCCCGACGCGGCCAAGATCCGCGCCGAAGACGGCCGCCGCGTCGAGGCCGTCGACATCAGCCCCTTCATCGACAACCTGCCCTATGGCCGCAGCACGTCGGCGTTCTCGACGGATGACGCCAGCGGCAGCACGAGCCAGGCCGCCAACATCATCGAGGCCATCGAGGTGGGCGCACGTGTCCTGCTCCTCGACGAGGACACCTCCGCCACCAACTTCATGGTGCGCGACGCGCGGATGCAGGCCCTCGTGCACAAGGAACACGAGCCCATCACGCCCTTCCTCGATCGGGTGCGCGAGTTGTACGACCTCCACGGCGTGTCGAGCGTGCTCGTCATGGGCGGGTGCGGCGACTACTTCGACGTGGCCCACACGGTGATCCTCATGCGCGACTACCTGCCCGCCGACGCCACCGGCGAGGCCCGGGCCGTGGCCCAGTCGCACGGTTCGGCACGGCAACCCGAGCACACGGAGCCGATGCCGCCGGGCACCCCGCGGATTCCGCTGCCGGAGAGCTTCGATCCCTCCCGGGGCCGCCGCGACGT
>JAFGTL010000399.1 GCA_016934125.1 Candidatus Hydrogenedentota bacterium | reverse complement strand
CCAGTTGTGGGCCGTGGAGGCGGTAGCGCCCTACCGGCGGACGGAACTGAGCCGCGTGCCCGGCGGCGTCACGCCCACCTGCGCCGTATCGCGCGATGGCCGGTGGGGCGTAGGCGTCTCGCAGGACGCTGAAGGCCCGATCCTGCATTTTGTGGATCTGCGTTCGGTGTCGTTCCGGGCGGCTCGCATTGCCCGGCGGGAGTCCGGCCCGTGACGCACGAAGGACAGAATGCTCCCGCCCGCACCCTCTTCGGCAACTACGAGATCATCGATACCGTCGGGAAAGGCGGCATGGGCGTTGTGTATCGCGCCGTCGACCTGGCTCTGGATCGCGTCGTCGCGTTGAAGGTGTTGCCCACCGACTTCACGTCCCGGCCCGATGTCGTGTCCCGCTTCCACCGGGAGGCCCGGGCCGTCGCGCAACTGGATCACCCGAACATCGTCCAGACGTACAGCGCCGGCTCCGTCGACGATGTCCCGTATATCGCGATGGAGTTGATACATGGGCGATCCCTGGGCCGGATCATGAAGGCGGAGCGGCGGCTCCCGTGGGAACGCGCCCTGCACGTGGCCGAACAGGTTGCCAATGCCCTGTCGTGCGCCCATGAGGCCCAGATCATCCACCGTGACATCAAGCCGCCCAACATCCTCCTCACCGACAGCGGCCATGTGTACGTTACGGACTTCGGCCTGGCCAAGATCCTCACGGTCGAGAGCCAACTCACCGTGGACGGCGCACGCCTCGGTACGCCGCAGTACATGTCTCCCGAGCAGTGTAGAAACGAGACCGTTACGCCGTCGACGGATCTCTATTCGCTCGGCGTCGTGATGTTCGCCATGATCGCCGGACGCCTCCCGTACTCGTCAAAAGACAAAGCCGATCTGATCATGCGGATCATCAAGGGAAAGGTGGCCCGGCTCAGGGAATTCGTGCCCGATGTGCCCGAGGACATCGAGCGGCTCGTGGCCTATCTGCTCGAAAACGATCCCAGGAACCGGCCGCCCGATGCCGCGGCGGCGGCCGATCTCATCGCCCGCGTCCGGTGCGGCGAAGGCCTGCCCGAATCGGGCGACGGGGTGGCGGAAGCGCTGGCCGATCTCCGCCATGATATCGCCGAGACGCCGACGCCGTCGTCGGCGTCGCGCGCCGCGGCCGGGACGGGCTGGCTGGCGGCCCTGTGGGATCGCGCACAAGCCCGGTGGCGAGGGCTTCCGGTGATCGCCCGGTGGGGCATCGTGATCGTCGCGGCTATCCTCGGCGGGTTGGGCCTGGGCGCGCAGGCCGCCCGGACATTCTGTCCCGATCCGGGTATCCAGCCGGCGCCGTCGGCAAGTGCGCACGCTGATCGCTGGCGCCAGCCCTCTGCGGTGGCGCGATTCGTTGTCGAAGCGCCGGGCGTGCTTCTTGTCGAGTTCGATCTGCCCGGTTTCGCGGTTACGGACGTGCAGTGGCCCGGCGCCGGCGAGTACGCCGTTGTCGTGCTGGATGGCCTCCCGGGCAGCCCGCGTGAAGGCCAACGCGCCATCTGCCTCGCCTCGCCCTCGCAGCAGCGTTCCGCCCTTGCCGTCCCGCCGTCAGGCCGGGCCGGCCACGTCGTCGGGCCGGCCCCGTTTACGCTCATCGGCTGCGTCCAGAGCGATGCCGGGAGTTCTCCGCTTGCCGGGCGGTTCCTGTTGCGATGCAACGCCCCTGCCATGGAAGACGGGGCCTCGTGCAGGCACGTCCTCGCCTGCCCCGTCGACAACGCTGTCCCGGCTGCCCTCATTGAACTGCCGGCGCCGGCCGCAGCGAGTCCCGTCCCTGTGCCGTATGAGCCCATTTCGGCGTTCGACGTCGATCCGGCCGGCGCGAACTTCGCCGCGGCGTCCCATCGCGGCGACGGGCACGATGATTGGGTGCTCGTGCAGTGCCCGGTGGCCGTCACGGAGTCGGCCCCGGCCCCGCTTACCCTCACGACGGAGGGCCGCCCCATCGTCCTTGTCCAGTACGCCCCGGACGGATCCCGGATTGCCTACCTGCGCCAGCATGGCCCGCGCGACAAGGAACTGTGGATCGTCAAAGCGGATGGCGGCGGACTGGACGGCATCCGTGTCGCAGAGGGGGACATCTCGGTGGCGCCTCGCGCCTTCGGCCCGAGCGGCCGGCGCCTTGTGATTGCGGAGGCCCAGCCGGGACGTGACGCCGTCCTGCGCGTGATGAACGTCGTACACGCTACCACCGAACTGGAACTCGGAGCGGGGGGCGCGGCCGTGTGGCGCCGCGACGGCGACGGGCTCGTGGCCACCATGCGCGATCGGCGGGGCCAACTCCAGTTGTGCGCCATCGATCCCGCGTCTCCCGATGCGCCGGCCCAACTCACCTACCTCGATGGCGGCACCGCAACCGCGTGCGCGGTGTCCGGCGACGGCGCCTGGGCCGCCGCGATCCCCCTGGCTTCGGCGGAACCGGCCGTGTGTTTTGTCAATCTGGCCCAGGTGCTGCGGTAGTCTCTCAACCTTGCCGCGCAGAGGCCACTAGCCAAGGGGCATGTCGACGCGCTACACTCAGCTATCCGCGCGCCTCATTCGGCGCGCGATATTTGGAGGCAACAGCCATGACTCCGCCACAAGACGAGAGCGGGCGGCGTCCGCCACCGCCGTCGAAGGACGACGCGGAACGCCTCGCGTACATGGAAACGCGCCACATGGGGCCGGACGAGGGTTCGCCGGACGAGGAATCGGACGCCTTCGCGTGCGTCGATCCGGGCCGCTACCGGGTGGGCGGCCTGCTTGGCGAGGGCGGCATGGCCACCGTGTACGAAGGCTACGACACGAAGATGGGCCGGCCCGTTGCGCTGAAGGTGATGAAGGCCGATATGGAGAGCCGGCCGCAGATGCGGCAGCGGTTCTTCTACGAGGCGCGCCTCCTCGGCGACATGGATCACCCCGGCATCGTGCCCGTGTTCGACAAGGGCGAACTGCCCGGCTATGGCTCGTTCTACTCCATGAAGCGGGTGCATGGGCGGACGCTGCGCGAGATCCTGCGCAGCACCTCCCGCCGCGAGTTCGCCCGTTCCGAAGGCCCGGCCTCGCTGTTGCGCGTGTTCGACAAGGTGT
>JAFGTL010000398.1 GCA_016934125.1 Candidatus Hydrogenedentota bacterium | reverse complement strand
GCTGGCGCGGGCTCGGGCTTCGGCTCCGGCGGCGGCTCGGGCTTGGGCTCAGGCGGAATGGCGTCCTTGGAAAGGTAGACGACACATTCGTCGCCCGGATGGAGCACGGAGTCAAACGACAGGTTGTTCCACCGGAGGAACTCCTGAATGCCGACGTTGTACTTCGTCGCGATACCCCAAGCGCTCTCCCCGAACTCGACGGTATGCACCACCTTGTCGCCTTGCGGCGGTGGCGGTGGCGGGGCCTTCTTGGCCGCTGCCTCGGGGGCTTCGGCGGGGGGCGCGGCAGGCGCAGGCGCTCCCGGAGGCGGCTCGGGGGCCGGCTCGAGTTGGGCCTTGGGTTCCGGTGCGGGCTGGGCATCGGGCGCCTCGGGTTCGGGCTGCGTGCGCCGCCGAATGACAATCCGATCCGCGCGCATTTCGTAGCCGAACTCGGGCACAAGCCACTGCCGGATAAGGAGATCGAGGGCCGTCCGCACCCGCACGCCATTCATCACAACGGGGTTGATGGGCAATTCCTCGAGCCCCTTCTCGGCGACGACAGGGAACCCCAGCTGCATTGATATGGCCGCCAGCGATCTCGAGAGCGGCGTCGAGCCGTAGGTGACATCAAGGCGCCCGGGAATGGCAGGGCGCCGCGGCAGGATGAGCGAGACTTCCTGCTCCAGGTAGGCCTTCTGCCGGTCGTTGAGGGCGTCTTCGTTCAGGAGAAGCGACGGGGGGGCGACATTCCCTGGCATGTGGAGGAAGATGTATTCATCGGTGCTGTCCACCTCGAACTGCGCGACTCGGGCCGACTTGAGAATGGCCTCCAGAGCGCTCTGCACCGGCACGGTGCCGAGGGAAAGCTCGCCGCACGCCGCGTCGGCGATGGCATTGTCGGCCACAATGGCTGTATCCAGCGCCTGGCTGAGGAAGCAGAACACCGCGGACAACTCGAGCCCGCAGCCAAAGGCCGTGCTGCCGATGGTTCGGTTGAACGCCGGAGCCAGTCTCCCGTTCAACGACACGTCGGCCAGGATTTCGTAACCGGGCGGGAAGATGAACGAGTAACTCGCGCACTCCTGCACGGCGCAACCGGCCAGTTGGGCCAAGGTATCCGCGGTAGTCTGGCGCGAGGCCCGAACCAGGTTGATGGGGCCGACGATGCGGCGCTCGCACCCGTTCATGAGCACGAGACTGGCCGAGGACTGCTCGCCGATACGGCGCATAATCGAACCCAACTCGCCGTATTCCACGTCGAGCGTCACGCGCGGCTCCGCGGCCGGATGAACGATGCCTGCCGCATCCGCAGCAACCGGTTCCGCCGTGTCCGTCGTGGTGGTCACGCAGGAGGCCAGCCCCAGTGGGATGAGAAGCGCGACGGCTCGAGCCCATCTGCGCAGAGAGAATCGCCTCATTCTGATGTGTTCCGCCTCCTCGTTCGGTGGTCCCGAATCTCCCATGGATACCATCCCCTGGAATACGGCCAAAGTTCCATCGCCCGCCGCCCGGGCCGGACGCCTACGGGTAGAACATCGTGTCAAGCGGCTTCCTCCGGCACCGGGGACACATCAAGGTTCCGTCGTCGGTTCGGTTGCGCGTCATCCGCTCGGCACATTCCACGCAGCATACAGCCCGGCAGAACTTGCACACGAGCCCGTAGTCGGGCTGCAGATGCGGCGCACTCCGCAGGTTCCCGTCATATTCGCCCGGCCCCCAAGGGGGCGGGCGTAACGCCTTGCCGCACTCCTGGCATTTGGACGTCTTGGTTTGGGGCTGATACAGGTTGGCGCCCACCCACGCGGGCCCCTCGCTCTGCAGGACAAAGCAGTGGGCCGCCTCGCAATACGGACACACCAACTCCGCCAGTTGGCTCCCGGCCAGCCCCGGCCTGCTCCGGATAACGAGGGCCATCTCGACCCCCGAGAGGCGAACCAACTGCTCGGGGGCAATCACCAAGTCCTTCTGGCACACGGAACAGGCGATCTCCACCACGCCCCGCCTTGCCGGCTCGGGCCGTTTCGGCCGTTTCGGCCGTTTCGGCCGCTTCGGCCGTGGGGGCCGTTCGCCGCCGCGCAGTTTGGCCACAGTCCAGATCACGAGCACGCAACCCACGGCCCCCAGGACCGCCGGCGGGATCCATACGGTCGCCTCGTTCACAACGCGCCTCCCTGCCCCAATAGACACCGGAGACTAGCATCCCCCAGCAAACCGGGGCTTGTCAAGAGTACATCCTCCCCGTATACTGCTGACACCATGACGTATCTGGTTACAGTCGCCCTCGCCTGTGCCCTGTCGCAGGCCCCAGCCCCGGATGCCGCGAAGCTGGAAACCTACCGGGTGGTCTTGAAGAGCGGGGATGTGTTCTACGGCATCGAGCAGCGGCGCCAAGGCGACGTGATCGTGTACGAATACGACCACCAGCCCGGCAAGGAGGGCATCAAGTCCGTCCGGAAGAGCGAGGTGGACTTCTCGAAGACGAGCCTGGAACTCAGTTCGGAACGGGAGCAGCGGATTCTGGCCTATTGGGCCGACCTGGGCCGGACGAAGGTGGTGCTTCCCGACGGGACAGTGACGTGGCAGCCGGTGGAAGAGGTGGAACTGGTCGCCCGGGCCAAGAAGATGGCCGCGGAACGGGATCGGGCCGAGAAGGCCGGGGCCAGCGCATGGATCGCCGAGGCGTCCGCCGTGGCCGAGCCGCCCCTGGCCCCGGAACCGGAGGAAGTGCCCCCGGGCGTACTGGCGTTGTGGGGGCCGCAGATCGTGCTCGCTCTGGCCGCCATGGCGTTGGTGGGGCTGATCGCGAAGCGGACCTTGTTCACCGGAGGCGACAAGTAGGCGCCGGCACCCCGCCGGCCCAAGTCACGACTTGAGGCCCTGGATCTCGTAGGCGTCGACGAGGGCCTCCTTGCCCTTCAGCGCGACCGGGCCCACTTCGCGGACGACCGCGATGCTCTTGACTCGCTCGTACGTCAACTGGCCCGTGATGATCTGCCCGGGCTCCGCCACCGAACACAGCCGCCGTGCCGTATTCACCCGATCGCCCACCACGGTGAACTCCATGCGATCCGGCGACCCGATGTAGCCGGCAATCACCTCCCCGGTGGCAATCCCGATCCCCAATTCGAAGGTTGGGCGCTTCTCCTGCGCCCGCTTCCGGTTCAGTTCAGCGTTCTTCGCCTGAATCGCCAACGCCGCCCGGACGCAGCGAACCGCGTCGTCCGGGTTGGCCAACGGCGACCCGAACACCGCCATGATCTCGTCGCCGATGTACTTGTCGAGCGTGCCTTCGAACCGGAAGATGATCTCCGTCATCGCGGTGAAATGCTCGTTCAGCATGGCCACGAGCCCATCCGGCGACACCCGCTCGGCAATCGGCGTGAACCCGCGAATGTCGCAGAACATGGCCGTCACGATCCGCTTCCGCCCCCCCAGTTCCAGCGCCTTGTCTTCCTTCATGATCTCGTCCACGATCGCGGGCGACAAGAACCGGCCGAGGTTGGCCCGTTTCTTCTCGACTTCCACCATCTGCTCGTAAAGGCGGACGTTCTCGATGGCCATCGCGGACTGCGCCGCGAGCGACGCGAACAACTCGAGGTCTTCCTGATCGAAGGGCTGCCCGGCCTGCCGCGTGTCGAGGTAGATCGAGCCGAGCACGCGATCCTCCACCTTGAGCGGAACCGCCATGGCGCTCACGATCCGCTGCCGGATGATGCTCTCCCGGCCCCCGAAATCCGAGTCGTTATCGCGGTCGGCCATAAGCACCGGCTCGCCGTCGAAGGCCGCCCGGCCCGCAATCCCCATGCTGGGCGAACTCGCCTGGAGGTCCCGTCCCATTTCGCGCGCCACGCTCACCGCAAGCCCGCCCGTCTCTTCATCGCGCAACGTGACGAACCCGCGCTCGGCCTCCAGCACCTCGATGGCCGTATCGAGCACCGCCGCCAACCGGCTCGACAGATCGAAGTCGGACGCGATCAGCTTGCTGGCGCGATACAACGCGTCCAGGCGGCGGTAGGCGCGGCTCATGGCCACCACCTGCTCGGGCGATGCCTCGGGCACCACCGTCTGCATCGCCTCGACGGGCGTCTTGCCGCGCTTGCCGATCAGGGTGAGACTGTCGCCCACCCGATCCATTTCCTCGCGGATTCTATCCAGATCGTTGATGAGCGTGGCTTCCTGGGCCATGTCCTGCCCGGCCGGCGTGATGTGCGTCGTGATCCGGCCCACCGCCGTGTCGTCGCGGTAGACCAGCAGGCACTTGCTGCCGAGCCACACCTCGTCAAGGTGCGATAGCACCCGCTCGGCGATCCGCTGCCGGTTCACGTAGGTGCCGTTCATGCTGTTCAGATCCACGAGCACGATCTTGTCGCCGTGGCGCACCATCTTGGCGTGGTGGCGCGACACCTCATCGGCCACGAGCACGATGTCATTGTCTTCGGCCCGGCCCAGGCGCAGTTCCGCGCCGAGCACGGGCGCGGTCATCGTCGGCACGCCGGGCTGTTCTATGACAAGTTGCGGCATGACTTCCGGTAGTCACCTCCCCGGGGCAGATGATAACAACCCACCCGGACACGGTCAACGGACACCCGCGCGTCAAAAGCACGCGCGCCTCGACGCGCGCCTACTCCTGCTGCTCGCGAATCAAGGCGATGGCCAGTTGGTGGCGCGCGTTGAACAACCGCCGGTACGTCAACAGCGCGATAAACACGCACCCCAGCGCCGTCGCCGCGGCCAGCATGAACATGACGACGATCTGATACTTGACCGCGCCGAGGGGGTCGGCCCCGGCGAGGATTTGGCCCGTCATCATGCCCGGCAGCGACACGACGCCCACCACCATCATCGAGTTGACGACGGGGATCATGCCCCGGCGAACGGCCGCGCGCAGGGCGTCCCGGGCGGCCTCCCACCGGGTAGCCCCGTGGGCGAGTTCCATCTCGATCTCGTGCCGGCGCTCGTCGAGGGTTTCGAGCAGTTGATCGAGACAGAGCGACACGCCCGTCAGGCCGTTGCCGAGGATCATGCCAAGGAGCGGGATCACGTATTGGGGCCGATACCAGGGCTCGACACCCACGATCAGGCCCGTCACCGTGAACGTCGTGAGCAGCCCCGTCACGCTCAGCGTCAGAAAGGCCCGCCACAGGCCGCCCCGGTAGCGCCGGGCCGGACGGCGCACCGCCGCGACGCTCGCCGCCACGGCCATGAACAGGAGCAGTCCAAGCACCGCCGCCGCGCTGTCGAGCCCGAACACGAACTTCAGCACCACGCCGACGAGAAGCAGTTGCACGACGGCACGAACCGCCCCGATCGCCAGGCGCCGCTCGAGGCCGAGCCGTAACGAGAAGCTGACCACCCCCGCCACCAGCACGAGCGCGGCCGCCACCGCGAGATCCACCGGGCTCAGCTCAATGACTGGGCTCGCCATGGGGCGCCTCCTCGTTCGAGCCCGCCGCTGCCCCGGCCCCGGACGAGGCAAAGGACGGCAGATCGAGCGCACGGCGGCAGAGCCGCGCCGGCTGGACGGGATCGTGGGAGGCCACGAGCGCCCCGGCCCCCCGCCGGGCCACCTCGTCGCGGATCAAGCCCTCGGCCGAGGCGGTGGCCTCTTCGTCAAGCGCACTGGTGGGTTCATCGAACAGGAACACGGCCGGCTCGAGGATCAGGGCGCGGACGAGGCACACCCGCTGCTGCTCGCCCACGGACAGGTTACGCACATCCCGGCGCATGTGCTCGGGGGTCAGGCGAAGCTGCTCGAAGAGCGCCGACACGCGGGCCTCGGGAAACTCCCCGTCTGCGGCGCGATACTGGAACGGGCGCTCCAGGTTCTCCCGGACGGTGCCCCGGAGCAGGACGGGCTGTTGATGGACGAGGAGCACCCGGCGGCGAAAGGCGGGCCAGCCCATCTCCTCCGGCGCACGCCCTTCCAGGCGCACCTCGCCCCGCACAAGATCGATGAGGCCCGCCACCGAACGAAGCAAGGTGGTCTTCCCGCATCCGGACGGGCCCTTGAGCGCCACGAGTTCGCCCGGCACAAGCGCCAGGCTCACGCCCTCGAACAGGCAAACCGGCCCCGCGCCGACGGTGGCATCCTTCACCGTCAGGAGCGGCGCGGCGTCGGATAATGCGCCCGGCACAGTCATGGGCGGACCCTCGATGCAAAACGGGGACTTCCCTCGCGCGAGGGAAGTCCCCGGCTCTTCATGGCACGGGCCGTCGGGCGGCCGCAGCGCCTCGGTGCGCTACAGTGTCCAGCCTTCCCGATACTCGCGCTTCACGTATTGCTCGACGTTCGGCACGTTGTTGGTGGCGCACATGTTCTTCGCGTCCCAATACACCTTCTCGCCCGACCGCATGGCCAGGTTGCCCAACAGCACCATCTCGGTGAGGGGCACGGCGTACTCGAAGTTCGAGGCCGACGGCTCGCCCGTCTTGCACGCGTTCACCCAACTCTGGTGGTGGCTGCCACGCACCCGCGGGAGCACCTTGGGCACGTTCTCGAGTTCGCCCTTCCGGGCCTCCATCTGGGCCGCGGGCACCAGCCGCGAATCGCCGCCGTAACACCCCGCGGTCAGCACGCCGTTCTCGCCGAAGAACAGAGAACCGTTCGAGTCATCGCCCAGTTTCTCATCTTCGGAGACGCCCTCGGGGCGCTTCGGCTTCAGGCCGCCCTCATACCAGTAAACGTCCACGGGGCCCATCTTCTTCTTCGCGAAGCGGTTGTGGCGGGCCGGGAATTCATACTTGACGATGGCCTCGGAGGGGCCGGTCTGATCGTTCTTGTCCTTCTGGTGGATGCACTCGACGCTGGCCGGCTCGCTGAGATCGAGCGCCCAGAACGCCGGATCCATGATGTGGCAGCCCATGTCGCCGAGGGCACCGCACCCGAAATCCCACCACCCCCGCCATGCAAACGGACAGTAGCCGTGGTTGTACGGGCGCATGGGCGCCGGGCCGATCCACTGATTCCAATCGAGCGTATCGGGAATGGGCTCCTCGGGAAGCGGGTTCGGCTGCCCCTGAATCCACCCCGAACTGATGTGGGACTTCGAGCGATCCGTCCAGATGTGGGCTTCCTTCACTTCGCCGATGAAGCCCGCCCAGATCATCTCGCACATCTGCCGGACGCCTTCGCCGGAATGGCCCTGGTTGCCCATCTGCGTGGCGACGCGGTAACGGCGGGCGGCCTTCAGCAGCACGCGCGCCTCGGAGATCGAGTGGGTGAGGGGCTTCTCGACGTACACGTGTTTGCCGAGTTCCATGGCGGCCATGGCCGCGAACGCGTGCATGTGGTCGGGCGTGGCCACCACCACCGCATCGATGTTCTTGGCTTCCTTGTCGAGCATGACGCGGAAGTCTTTGTACTTGGTGGCATCCGGCCAGCGGTTGAACGAATTCGACGCGCGATCCCAGTCGACGTCGCACAGCGCAACGAGATTCTCCGTGTCGCGGACGACATTGCTGAGGTCGCCGTGTCCTTGGCCGCCGACGCCGATGCCCGCCACGTTGAGGCGCTCATTGGGCGATTTCGTGGTGATGATGCCCGGGCCTCGCGTCTTGCAGCCGGCGATCACGGCCGCGGTTCCCGCCAAAAACATCCGGCGTGACAGTTGTTTGCGTTTCATGACTCTACCTTTCGAGTTGCACGGTAAACTTGAGGCCCCAAGGCTCGCGGGGCCGCACGGCATATGCGCCGACACTCCCGGGAGAATAGTGGAAACCGGCCCGAAACTTCAATGCGCCCGCTCCGTCCACAATCCGCACGTAACGCTCTCGACGTGGGAGACGAAGTCCCAATTGGCCCGCCGCGGCGGGCCTTTCCGCTGCTTTGCCGTTTCGCTCCATACATCGTGGGCCTCTTGATGGACGGCAGACGCAGGGAAAACGGCAAGATGCCGCTTCTGCGTTGCACGGAAACGTAGACGCGGCATCCTGCCGCGTTCCTTACGTGCGGATTGTGGCCCGTGCGCCCGCTCTGTGCGCACGCTCTGTGCGCACGCTCCGTGCGCACGCTCCGTGCGCACGCGCCCCGCCCCGATCACTCGGCCGGCGACGGGCCGTAGTACCCCTCGATGGCCGCCAGGATGGACGACAGGGGCGCGACAGCCGGATCCACCCGTT
>JAFGTL010000397.1 GCA_016934125.1 Candidatus Hydrogenedentota bacterium | reverse complement strand
GCGTGCCTTGACGGGCAGGCGGGCTGCTTGGCCGCGCAGGCGCTCGCGGGCGCAGATCGACTACACCTGCCCGACGACGCGCCCGTCTATTTCAACGGGGGCCTGATCGAGCACTGCATCCGGTTCCGGACGGCCTTCACAACCGCCCTGGCACAAACGCGGCTTCGCGCAGCGCCGATCCTCGCCCCCCTGCGCAGCCACCGGGCGGCGATCGAGTTGGCCATGGCGGATCGCCTGCCGGACGGGCTGCCCGTGAGCATCGCGACGCGCAGCGATGCGGCAGCGGGGCCGGAAGTCCCCCCGACCGAGCGGCCGGACGATGCGGCCGTGCCGCTCGATCGCCTCGACGCGCCTGGAATCGCCCGCCGCATGAACCGGGAGGATGCGCGCGTGGCTGAGGCGGTGGGGGCGGAGATCGAGCACATCGCACGCGCCATGGAACTGGCCGCCGACGCGATCGCGAGCGGGGGCCGCCTGATCTACCTGGGGGCGGGCACGAGCGGCCGGCTCGGCGTGCTGGACGCGTCGGAGTGTCCGCCGACATTCGGCGTCGATCCGGCTGTCGTGATGGGCATCATTGCCGGGGGCGAGCGCGCGCTGCGATGCAGCATCGAGGGCGCGGAAGACGACGCCGCGCAGGCGCGCGCCGACTTGGCCGGGCAGGCCCCGGGCTTGGGCGAGAACGATGTGGTCGTGGGCATTACGGCCTCGGGCACGACGCCCTACGTGCTGGCGGGGCTCCGGGCGGCCCAGGAACAGGGTGCCGCGTGTGTGTTGATCTGCTGCAATCCGGCCCAACGGGCCGCCGCCGCGGATGTGACAATCGCAGTCGACACCGGCGCCGAAGTGCTCACCGGCTCGACGCGGCTCAAGGCGGGCACGGCCACCAAGCTCGTGCTGAACACGCTGTCCACGGGCGCGATGGCCTTGGCGGGCTACGTCTACGAGGGCCGGATGGTGGGCATGCGGCCGGTGAATGCCAAACTCGAGAAACGCGCCGTGCGGATCGTGGCCGAGTTGGCTGGCGTGCCGGCCGACGAGGCGGAGCGGCTGCTCAAGGCCGCCCGCGGCCGTATCGCGACCGCTGTCGTGATGGGCCGCACGGGCATCGCCTGCAGCGAGGCGGAACGACGTCTTGAGCGCGCCCACGGCAGGTTGCGGCGCGCGCTCGAGCCGGACGCCTGAGACGGCCCCTTCCCGCGCGCGAAGGCGGCGTGGCTGGGCGCTCTCCGTGGGGGATCCTGGGGCCACCTGGCCGGCCTTTTTTGGGCTTTGCCGACGGTTACGGTTATAATCGTATCGACTGGACGTATGCCGGAGGGAGGGCGCTGCCATGACGAAGAGAGTCCGCTGAAATGGGGGACGAGAGTTCGCTTCACGAGAAGACAGGAGCGCGGTACGCCGTGGGCCTCACGTGCGGCGGATCATGCACAGGAATAGACGCGGCCTTGGTGCGCATCAAGGGCAGCGGGCCTGGCCTTCACCTGAAGCTGATCAAGTTCGCCCAGTTCCCTCACACGCCGGGCCTGCGAAACCGGCTGCTCACCGTGCGCAAGGATGCGCGCGAGATCGCGCTCCTCAACTTCGAACTCGGTGAGAACCTGGGCGAGGCCGCCCTGGAGATGATCAAAGGCGCCCGCGAAGACTCGTGCGAGGTGGACTTCGTGGCGTGTCAGGGGCACAGCGTGGGCTACTACCCGGCGCGCGGCTCGAACAGTGTGGTCGGTGCGCTCCAGATCGGCGAGCCGGCGGTGATCGCCGAGTTGACGGAATGCCCCGTCGTGTCGGACTTCCGCGCGCGCGACTTGGCCGCGGGCGGCCAGGGCCGGCCGCTCGAGGCCTATGCCGACTGGGTGCTTTTCGCCCGCGAAGGGCGGACAGTGGCCTGCCTACACCTGGGCAGCGTGGTGGGCCTGAGCGTGATCCCGCCGAACCCGGAGGACGCGATTGCCTTCGACGTCGGGCCGGGCAACCTGGCCATCGACGGCGCCATGTCGCTGCTCACCAGCGGCAACCAGGACATGGACGCGGGGGGCCGCGCGGCCGCCAAGGGTGTCGTCATTGACGAATTCCTCGATTATCTGCTCGATCATCCGTATTTCGGACAGGTGCCGCCCAAGGGCACGGGCCGTGAGGAATTCGGCGCCGACCTCTACCTCCGGGATGCGCTGGCGGGGCGGCGATCGCACTCGCTCTACGACTTGATGGCGACGGTGACCACGTCGGTGGCGTATAACGTAGTGCGCGCGTACAACCGGTTCGTGAAGCCCCGGTTCGACGTGACGCGGCTGATCGTGACCGGGGGCGGCGCGGCCAACAAGACGCTCTGCCACCACATCAAGAGCGGTATTCCGGACGCGGTGTTCCGCGTGAGTGCCGAATACGGGTTGCCGCCGAAGGCGTTTGACGCCTGTGCGACGGCCATTCTGGGGAACGAGACGATCTGCGGGAATCCCGCCAACCTTCCGCAGGCCACAGGGGCGCGGTATCCCGTGATTCTGGGCACGATCACCCCCGCGTAGGCTCGAGGCGGACATGCGGGGCCTGGGCGTCGCCCATGTTCCACCAGTGCGCGGGGAATGGGACTGAAATCGAAGACATTCCGGGAGGATTACGATGGTTTTTGTGAAGACGTTCAAGGGATATGAAGACAAGACAATGGACCTTGACGCGACGGTGAACGCGTGGATCCAGAAGAACAAGGTCGTTGTCGGCGACATCAAGACGGTGCTGAGTCACGAGCCCGGCGGCCGGGCCGGTTCTGGCGATCTGCTCTACACGGTACTGTACAAGGCCGACGCGCCGCTGGACTGACTCGATTCGGATCCGAACGCCGTCCAGGCCGCGAGGCTGGGGTGGAGGGCGATCACTTCACGTCTGCGCAATACAGGCGGGGCCGGCATGCGTTGAAGGCCGCCAGGCCGGGCTCGAAACGGGCCACGATCTCGGATGGGGGCTGGCCGGCCGCGATCCGCTTGCGCAGGTCATCCGAGCCGGCGAGCGTGTCGAAACTGGACGTCCACTCGAACGCGTTCCGATGAATGCGGTTTACGGCGCTGAGCAGGGCGAGGGCCAATGTGAAGGGCCTCGCCTGGCACGGATCATCAAGGGTCACGCGGATGCCCCGGCAGGCCTTGTCCATGTACCGGGGCCGCGATGCCTTGCCGGGGATGCTCCTCGGCGTAAACGTAACCGAATCGAGCGTGCATCCGGCGTGTTCCTCGGGTGCAATCGCCTCGATGACGGCCTCCGGATCCAGCCACGGAGCGCCGATGACGTGGAACGGCGTATCGGTGCCCCGGCCTTCGTTCAGGTTCGTGCCCTCGAACAGACACATGCCTACGTACAGCAGAGCCGTCTCGGGCGTCGGGATGTTCGGCGACGGCGGCACCCACGGCAACGCGCATTGCGCGAACAGCCGTTCCGGCGTCCAGTTGTCCAGCGGTCTGACGAGGACGGTGGGCTTCAAGGCCGGCGGCATGCGTTCCGCCAGGAACAGCGCGGCCTCAGCGAGCGTCATGCCGTGGCGCACGGGCACGGGCCCCCAGCACACGGCCGAGATCGCGTCTGCGGCCACCGGCCCCTCCAGGATCGCGCCCCCTACCGGGTTGGGGCGATCGAGCACGACCACGGGCTTCCGGGCCTCCGCGCATGCCGCCAGGCATTCCTTCATGGTGTGCACGTAGGTGTAGTATCGGGAGCCCACGTCCTGCAAGTCGATCACGAAGAAGTCGATCCCGGCGAGTTCGGCCGCAGAGGGGCGCTGGCGTTTGCCATAGAGGCTGACCACGGGAACGGGGCCCTCCTGGGCCCCGACCTTTGCGCCCGCCTCGGCATGGCCGCGAAGGCCGTGCTCGGGGCTGTACAGACACGCGATCCGCACGTCGGGCGCGAGGGCAAACACGTCCAGAATCGAACGGCCCTGCTGATCCGTGGCGGCGTGGTGCGTGAGCAGCGCCACGCGACGGCCGCGGAATTCGTCGAATTGATCGCGCAACAGGCGGTCGAGCCCGCTGTGCGCAGACGTCGTGTCCGGGTAGAACGATTCCGCCACCCCCGTGTAGAACGTCCGCCGGAGTGTTTCGTTATCCCTGGCGTCGCGTGTCGGATGACAGGTGTTGGCCAACAGGATGGCGAATAGGCCCGTCTGGCGATCTGTCCAGAGAGAGACGCCCGTCCATCCCGTATGGCCGAATGCGGTGCGCGCGGGAAGAAAGCCCGTTGGGGCCGATGACCACGGATCCAACTGCCAGCCGAGACCCTGCCATGGCCAGTAGGGCACTTGGGCAAACCGCGTCATCTCATCGAGCGTTGCTTCGGGCAGCACCTGGCCGCTGAGCAGGGCCCGGCAGAAACGCGCAAGATCGCCCGTCGTGCTGAACAGGCCGGCATGGCCCGACACGCCGCCCACCGCGGAGGCGTTCTCGTCGTGCACCTCGCCCTGGATCAGGCGCCGACGCCACGGGCAGCGTTCGGTGGCGGCGCACTGAGCCGCCCATTCCGCCGGGGGATTGAACGTCGTATGCTCCATGCCCAGCGGGGCGAAGATCCGTTTCCGGCAGAACGCATCGAGCGAGTCGCGCGCGGCCAGTTCCACCGCCCGGCCCAGGATCATGAACCCGACGTCCGAATAGCGCCGGTGCGCGCCCGGCTTGGACTCCAGCGGCATCGCGGCGTACCGCGAGAGCATCTCGTCCATGCTCGTCACGTCGCGGTAGAGCGGTTTGCCTGCGGTCAGGCCGGATGTATGGGTGAGCAGTTGGCGAATCGTGAACGCGCTGAACGCAGGAACGGGAACGTAGACAGACGCCCGCGCATCGAGGTCGATGAGGCCGTCATCGCGCAGCATCAGGATGGCCG
>JAFGTL010000396.1 GCA_016934125.1 Candidatus Hydrogenedentota bacterium | reverse complement strand
CGCGCAGCAGATCAAGAAACTCAACTTCAGGTGGGCCGCCACCGAAGCCGCCGGCCTCGGCGTGGTCGACGGCGCCGTCGAAGACGGCGAGATGCCCACGGTGCGCTACAACACGAACCTGTTCGACACCGACGGCAAGGTGCACCTGGCCATCCAGCGGCCGTCCGATCGGGCCTGCATGTTCTGCCACACCATGTCGGGCGTCCAGAAACGCGGCACGGCCTGGCACAGCCAGTTCATCCAGGACGTACACACCGATCAGGGCCTGAGCTGCGTCGACTGCCATACGAGCGATATCCGCCACAATTTCGCCAAGGGATGCTCCTCGAGCCAGACGGTGCGCGATGACCTCGACAACACCATGCTCTCCTGCGAGCAGTGCCACTACGAGTCGCGGGAACTGGGCGCGCCCGCCTATGACCACCCCGGCATCCCCCCCATCCACCTCGAACGGCTGAGTTGCGAGGCGTGCCATATCGCCAACCGCCCGTTCCTGACGGCCCGCGTCGTCGACTCGCTCACCGGCAAAGTCATCGAACTGCCGAACGCCCTCGATACCGAGCCGGCCGTCAACCTCATGTACGGCGCCCGATGGGGCACCCTCGACCTCGAAGAGGCCTCCGCGCTCGTGCCCTTCTCGCCGCAGCAGATCGCGGCCGCCGCGGACTTCGCGATCGCCCCCGACGCGCCAATCCGCGCCACCCTCGCCTTGCAGAATCCATCCCTCAGCCTGCCCGAGGGTGCGTTCAGCGTGCGCGACTTCGTCGAGGACGGCGGGAGCGTCGAGTTGGTCGACACGGCCGAGAAGCGTGCCCTGATGCTCTTCGCCCTCGAGCAGACGGCCGCGCCCGGCGACGGCGCCATCGTGGCCTGCCTGTTCCGGGGCGTGACGTACCACATCATGAAAGGGCGCCTGTTTGAACTGAAGACGGAGCTCAAGCCGCGGCGCGTCGGCCAGTTGGCCGAGTATCCCGTTACCCCCATGATGCACCGCGTCGACGGCAAAGACGTGATCCAGCCCGCCGGCTACCAGCTCGGCGTGTTCTGGGCCCACGAAGACGCCAACGGCCAGATCCGGCCCCTGTTCCCCCGGGACATGGAGGCGGCATGGAACTTCATCAAGCTCAGCCAGCTCCCGCCCGACACCGGCCAGCCCGGCGAGGAGAATTTCCAGCACTTCTTCCTCCCCCCCACCCCGCCTGGCGCCGAACCCGTTGAACTGCCCAACCCGGCCGAGGCCGGCGTCAAGGCCTATCGCGGCGCAGTGGGCGCCCGCCTCAAGCAGTACGGCAACGGGCCTTGGCCGACGCTCGAGGGTGTCTGGGACGACAATAACGACCGCTGGGAGGAGGTCAACACCGAGGAAGAGATGGGCGTGATCGCATGGGCCATCGTGCGCACCATGAAGCGGCTCCAATCCAACACGCTCTACTACATCAAAGGCACGAACGCCTACCGCGTCACCGTGACCGATCCGCAGAATCCGTTCTCGGTGGACTACGCCGAGATCGAGCCCCTCGTCGCCGGCGAGCCCTACTTCATCATCCTCAAACGCGTCTGGGACGAGGACGGCAAGCGGTGGCGGACGGTTGATCTGCGCCCCATGCGCAATTTCTCCTACACCGTCGAGCCCGTCGAGCCGGCCACGAATCCCCAGTTGGCCGCCCTCGCCCAGCGCCTGCCCTGGACGATCTCGCACGGTGTCGAGCCGGCCGGCCAGGCCCTCGGCGCCAAGTCCTGCGCCGATTGCCACTCCATGGACTCGCCGTTCTTCTTCACCTCCGTCCTCGTCGATCCCTTCGACGCGCAGGGGCAGCCCGTGAGTGTGCCGGCCTACGAGTTGCTCGGATTCACCCTCGACGGGCTTCAGGCAGCGGCCTGGCGCGAGCAATGGGTGAAGCCCATCGCCCCGTGGGCCGTGCTCCTCGTGTTGCTGGCCATCGTGCTGCACTACACGATCCTCGGGCCGAGACAGGAGAACAAGGAGTACGTCGTCGACGTCCAGCGCTTCTCCTTCATCGAACGGACGCTCCATCTCGTGCTCATGGGTTCGGTGGCCTACCTCTCGGCCACGGGCTTCTGTTTCCTGCTCGGCGTCCACGACCCCCTCGGCGAGTGGTCGCGCGAACTCCACGCCCTCACCGGCTACGTGGCGTCCGGGGCCATGGCGCTCGTGTTCCTGCGCTGGTTCGTCACCATGAGGCCCCAGAAGGGCGACATCACCTGGCTGCTCCACATGGGCGGATACCTCGGCGGGAAGGGCCATTACCCCGCCCACAAGTTCAACGCCGGCCAGAAGATCCTGTTCTGGAAGGCCGTCGGGCTCATGGCCGTGCTCATTGCCACCGGCATCCTCATGGCCCTTCAGCGCGACGGGCGGTTCCCGCTGCAGCAGTGGCTCTACTTCATCCACGACGCGGCCGCGCTCCTCATGATCCTCCTCCTCCTCGGCCACATCTACCTCGCCGTGCTCGCCAATCCGCACAGCGTACGCAGCCTGTTCGGCGGGAAAGTGAGTTCGGAGTGGGCCAAGGAGCACCATCCCGACTGGACGCCCAAGGGCCGGGAATAGGGCCGGACTACCGGCTCGCGAGATGCGCACAGCGTTGACACAGGCCGCGCGCCTTTGATACAGTTTTTGTCGCTCAGTTGGGCGGTTAGCTCAGGTGGTTAGAGTGCTTGCTTGACATGCAAGAGGTCACTGGTTCAAGTCCAGTACCGCCCACCAACTGCATAAGACAACGGCCGCCCTCCCGGGCGGCCGTTTCTCCTTCCCCACGCCCCACGGGCACCGCCTCCGGCGGCGCATTGGGAGCCGGTTCGTGCAGGTTGAGTTGGACTGCTCCTTGTCCTCGGTAGCGTCCGGGCTACCGGCCCTGAGGAAGCTGGGTGTCGGTGAATGTGTCGAGTCCCAGTCGGCGGAGATCACAAACGAGAACCGGGCAGGGCTCTACGCTTCCGTTGTGCAGCGCGAAGATCCCGCCCGGAAAGGCCGGCCCCAGGTTGGCATTGAGCACGTCGATCCCGTCCGTCTCGTTGGCGCCAGCCACCGTGAACGTCTGGACGTACGCGTGCGGGGCCTTGCGCTCAAACACCTTGAACTGGCCGTTCCCTTGGCTCGACGCGATCAGGTAGCCGGCCCCGTTCGGGCCGGGGCAGATTGTGAGCCCCTCGACGTCGGCCTGGAACTCATGGGGCCCCAGCTCGATGATGAGTTCGCCCGGGGTCGGATCGTCCGGTTCGGCGCCCACCTGCCAGATGCCGCGGTCTTCCTCTCCGATGTACAGCAACCCGGCGTCGTCGTCAGCCACGCACCCTTCGCTGTGTCCCAAGGGCCAGGAGCGGACTTTCGTGCCGGTAATCCGCCCCGCGCCGTTGTCGGAGAGCGCGTATTGCTCTGCGCCGTCACCCTCCTCCTCGGCGACAGTGAACGCGTAGAACGTCCCCGTCTTCGCGCTGCGATACAGCGTGAATCCGTAATTGGGGCCCGTCCCGATCTGCCCGTCGTCGGCCCGCATCAGCCGCCGGGTGCGCGGATCGACGCGGTATACCAAGATCGACGAGTGGTTGCGATCATTGAGCGCGACGATGTCGACCTCGCCGCCGCCCAGAGGGAAGCCGTAGCGGAGGTCGATGTTCCCCGGTTTGCCGTCGATAGCAACCACCTGCACGGTTTCGCCGTTCAGATCGTAGACAAACAACCGCCCCGCCGCCTTGTCCGAGG
>JAFGTL010000025.1 GCA_016934125.1 Candidatus Hydrogenedentota bacterium | reverse complement strand
GGCGGCGTGCTAGCATCCGGCATCCAGTTCAGGGCAACAGAAAGGCGGGCCCCATCCCAATGATCCGCGGCACGGACGAGAACAGCAATTACGACGCGCGCAACGCGACGCGCGTGAGGAAGGGGTACGCTTGGCGCGTATACAAACGCCTGCTGGGCTACGTGTTCCGCTACAGGCTGCGCCTGGCGGCGGCGTTCGTGTTCGGCCTGTTCGTGGCGGTGTCGTTGCCGGCTATCGTTTTGGGCGCCAAGGGTTTCGTGGACATCGTGTTCGAGAAGGATCCGGCGGTGGTCGAGGCCATCAAACAGGAGGCCGCGTCGCGCATCGAGCGCGTGCTTCCCTGGGCGCCGGACGGGCTCGATGCCACTGTCGGCTCGGTGATCGACTACCTTCGGGCCGACGGCATGGAAATGCGCGCGATGATGTGGCTGGCGGCCTTTGTGCTGGTGGTGATGATCTTCAGCGCCGTGTCTCGGTTTGTTCAGGAGTATCTGTCCGCGTCGATCGCGCTCAATGTCACCATCGAGCTCGGCAAGGAGATGTACGAGAACATCATCCGGCTGGGGCTTCGGTTCTTCGAGCGGCACACTACGGGCGAGATCATTGCCCGGCTCACGAACGACATTTTCACGGCGGGCCGGGGGCTCACCCAGGTGTTCATGAAACTCCTGCGCGAACCCATCAAGGCGGTGGCGGCGCTGTGCATCGCCCTGTGGATCGATCCGTATCTGACGGCCATCGGCCTGGCCGTGCTGCCGCCGGTGGCCCTCGTGATCCTGCGCATCGGCCGGAGCGTGCGGAAACGCATGCGGCGTTCCCTCGAGAAGGTGGCCGAGCTCCAATCGGTGGCCAAGGAGAGCATCGCCGGCATCTCGATCGTGAAGGGCTTCTGCATGGAGGCCAGCGAAGTCCAGCGGATGCACCGCGAGTATCGGAAACTGCAGCGGCAAGGGCTCAAGATGCTCAAGGCCGACGCGGCCGTCGGCCCGATCACGGAACTCATCATGGTGTGCGGGTTCGTCGTGTTCATCGTGCTGAGCGCGCGCAAGGTGATTGTGGGCGATCTCTCGTTGAGCGCCCTCGGCGCGCTGTACGTCGCGTTGGGCGGCATGCTGGATCCCGTGCGGAAACTGTCCGCCGTCAACAACGCCATCCAGACGAGCGTGGCCAGCGCGATGCGCGCCTTCGAGTTCATCGATCTCAAGCCCGACATCGCCGAGGCGCCCGATGCCGTCGAACTGCCGCCGATCCGCGAATCGCTCCGGTTCCAGGACGTCCGGTTCTCCTACACGGGCGACGTCGACGTGTTGGACGGCGTGGATTTCGAGGTGAAGAAGGGCGAGATGGTGGCCATCGTCGGATTCAGCGGCGCGGGCAAGAGCACCATCGCCAAGCTCGTTCCCCGGTTCTACGATGTCACGGCCGGGGCGGTGCTCATCGACGGCACCGATGTCCGCCGCGCCACGCTCACGAGCCTGCGCGGGCAGATCAGCATCGTCACCCAGGAGACCATCCTGTTCAACGAAACCGTGGCCATGAACATCGCCGCGGGCCGGCCCGAGTACACCGAGGAACGCGTGCGCGAGGCGGCCCGCGCCGCCCACGCCCACGGGTTCATCGAGGCGCTGCCCCAGGGGTACGCGGCGAACATCGGCGAATCGGGCGGCACCTTGTCGGGCGGCCAGCGCCAGCGGCTCGCCATCGCGCGCGCCCTCATCAAGGATCCCGCCATCCTCATCCTCGACGAGGCCACATCGAGCCTCGATTCCGAGAGCGAGAAGGCCATCCAGCAGGCCATCGAAGAGTTCGTCGTCGGCCGCACCAGCATCGTCATCGCCCACCGGCTCTCGACGATCCAGCGGGCCGATCGGATCCTCGTGCTCGATGGCGGACGCATCGTCGAAGAAGGCTCGCACGCCGAACTGATGCAACGCGATTCGAGCATCTACCGCCGCCTCTACGAAGTGCAGTTCGCCTCCGCCGAATCCGCCCCCGCCAACGGCCCCGCGGCCGATCCGGCGGCGGAATGACGCGCGGTTGAACGGGGCCGGCACGGGGCCTATACTGGCGCCCGCTTGTTCCTGAAGTCCACAGCACGGAGTTTCCGCCATGAAAACGCAGGTTTCCCGCAGGAAGTTCATCAAACAGGTTGCCGCGGGCGTAGCCGGCCCGCTGATTCTGCCGCGGTTGAGCCTCGCCTCGCCGCCGTCGAGCCGGCTCCAGCACGCCGTGATCGGCGTGGGCGGCAAGGGGCGCTCGGATCTCGCAGGCATCTACGGCAGCGGGAAAGTCGACGTGGTCGCCCTGTGCGATATCGATGAGAAGTTCCTCGAACAGGTGGCCGCCGAGTTCCCGAAAGCGCGCCTCTACCGCGACTGGCGCGAGATGCTCGATAAGGAGGACAAGAACATCGATTCGGTGGACGTGGCCACGCCGGATCACACCCACGCGCCCGCGTGCATGGCCGCCCTGCGCAAGGGCAAGCACGTGTTCTGCGAAAAACCCCTCACCCACGAGATCTACGAGGCACGCCGGCTCACCGAAATGGCCCGCGAGAAGGGCGTGGCCACCCAGATGGGCATTCAGATCCATTCGCACGTCTTCTACCGCACCGCCGTGCGCTACATTCAGGATGGCGCCATCGGCAAGGTGAAGGAATGGCATTCGTGGAGCACCGCTTCCTACACGACCGCCGACAAGAAGCGGCCCCCGGGCGAGGATCCCATCCCCGCCCACGTCGCGTGGGATCTCTGGCTCGGCGTCGCCCCGAAACGCCCTTACAAGAACGAGATCTACCACCCGTTCAACTGGCGCACCTGGCGCGATTTCGGCAGCGGCGCCACGGGCGATTTCGGCTGCCACATCTTCGATCCGGTGTTTACCGCGTTGAAGATTGGCCCGCCGGTGATTGTGCGCGTCAATGCCGAGTGTGTGAGCGACGAGGTGTGGCCCGCGTGGATCGAGGCCGACTACACCTTCCACGGCACGGACATGACGGCTGGGCCGGCCATCTGGGCCACGTGGCGGGACGGCGGCAAGCGGCCGCCCAAGGAGCGTTCGCCCCACCTCGCCAAGGACTACGAACTGCCCAAGAGCGGCTCGATGATCATCGGCGAGGAAGGCACGCTGGTGCTCCCCCACGTGGGCGAGCCCCAACTCCACCCCGTCGACACCTTCAAGAACTACCCGAAACCCGAACTCGAACCCAAGGATCACTACCACGAATTCGTGGAGGCCGCCCTCGGCAATTGCGTCGCCGGCGCCAACTTCGACTTCGCCGGGCCCCTGACCGAAACTGTGCTCCTCGCCAACGTCGCCAACCGGTTCCCCGGCGAAACCCTCGGCTGGGACAGCGAAAAACTCCGGTTTACCTCCTGCCTCAAGGCCAACAAGTACATCCGGAGGAAATACCGCCGCGGGTTTCGTGTCCGAGGACTCTGACGAACCCAACGTCCACATCTTCTGCCGCGCCGACGCGGCGGACGCGCCTCCGGTGCGCCCCGCAGGATAGGGCGAGCAGAGCGGCGTGACAGCCAGTCCTGTTGCGGCAGATCTCACACCCATCCCCCGCCATCAGTGACGGGACACGGCCCGGAAGACGGCTCGTGCGCGAATCACTGCTCCGCACCTGCGGACAAGGCGTCGCCGAATACGCCGTCCACCGCCGGCTCGGCCGGCGCGGCTGCGAGCCGGTTCAACGCGGAAACCCGCCCCTGGTAGAATGCGCGCACCTCTGCATGTGCTTCGTCGCCGGGGATGAACGAAGCCACCGTTTCCAGACGGCGGACGCTCCCCTCGGGATCGCTCGCATCTATCTGAAGATCGATAAGGAGGGGCAGGACATCTATTGAACGGAAGTAGAGCCCGTCTTCCTCTGATTCGAGCAGGGAACTCAGAAGCCCCTTTGCTTCCTCGGCGCGCCCGACTTGCTCCATGCACTTGACGAGACGACTCAAGGCGTCCGGATAGCACCACAGTTCCGGGATGCGCAGTTGAACGACTCGTTCGAGGAGAGGAAGGGCATCCTGATATCGAGGCGATGCGCCCTGGATGCCCTCGCCCAGAAGCGCCTTCGCCAGTTCCAGTTCGAGGGTGGCCCGGAGAGGCTCGTTGGGAGCCGAGGCAACCGCCTTCCGGAAGAGCGAGATCGCCGTGACTTGTGCCGCGTCTCCGTCCGCAAGGTACGCCTCGGCCACCGCCCTGTCCTCAGTCACAATATCGCTCAATCGGACTCGCCGTAGAGATAGGATATGCCGCCCGTTGCGGGCCATCAGGCGCCATCCCAGATCGTTCCCGGCCGCCTGGAACAAGGCATTGATCGCATCGAGAAACGTGCCGCCCTCTGACGAACACGATATCCTCCGTTCAATGGCGGCCTTTCCGTCCCGGCCGGCTGACTCATGGCCGGCCAGCGTGAGACTCACCCCATCAGGCAAGTTGAAAACGGCCCTGAACAGGGCGGCATTGTCGAAGGCGAAAGCGGACACAGGGCCATTCAGCACAGAGTCGGGCTTGCCCACCTCGTCCCTCGGCAGCAGGTTGATGAGATTCCCGGACACCGGCACCCAGACGTATGCAGGGGCCTGCTGAATTGCCTCATCAAGGATCTCGCGGGCGCTTCCATTTGTTCTCGTGACGGATATCGCCGAGCCAGCCCCTGATCTTGATGGCGAGGCGCCATCCGCCGCCCTGATAAACACGCCGCATACGATCCCGCATTGCCTCTCGAGATCGTCTGCGAACTCGCTCACACCGCGGCTCTCGGTGGAGAAGGACGCGATTCGGACATCAAGCGGATCGAACTCGGCCGATGCAACAGCGGTCAGCATGCACGCGGCCGACACCGCCCACCCGAAACGCAGGAGCCCGCCCCGCCTGCTTCCGCCCGTCTCCTGTATCCCCTGGCCTGTAGACATAGCCCCTCTCCCCAGTTCTCGCCTCCCCATCCGGGAGGCCGGCTGGCCTACTCCTGCACACACTCCCAACGCATATGCTCAGGCCCTTGGTCGGTGACGCGCCACGTGTAGTGATACGTCCCGACAACGCCGCAGCCGGCGAGAGAAACGCCCTGCCCAAACTCACCGAACGCGAAGCCGCTTCCTCAGGCGGAGGTGCGGCCCGGCAATCCAAGGCGAGCCCGCCTTGCCATGACTGCGCTGCCCTTTAAATATGACGTTAGTATACCACATTGTCCGCAGCAGGGAAGAGCTGCCTCTGCGTGGCCCACGCGTCACCGGGGCGTCAGGCCTCGGGCGGGCGCTCTCGACGGCGAAGCAGCGGCCACAGGCCGTGTGTGATGGCGAGCGTGGCCACGGCAAGCAGGCAGAATCCGCCGATGGCCATGGCGAGCGTGAAGGTGGCGCCTTCCCACACGAGCCCCGGCCGGAGCACGGCATTCTCCGGGGCCGCGGGCTCGTAGGCCACCGCCACCTCCGCGCCGAGCCGGTAGCGGTTGGCCCACTGGTGCGCATGGGTTTCGCTGTAGCGTTCGGGCGAGCCGAAGAAGAGGCGATCGCCCGTGTAGGATTCGCCGCCCACCTCGTAGGCGTATTCCACGCGGGCGCGGTAGGCGGTGACGCCGTGGCGGCCGCCCGTGCCGGCGGTTTCGACGTCGGAGCGCGTGATCGTGCCCGGCGCCGTGGGCCAGGCCCCGCTCACGAGCCCGCGGTAGAAAGAGCCGCCGCCCAAGCCGGCGCCCGCGAGGCCGAGGATGAAGAACACGGCGATCACGCCCCATTCGGCCCGGTTGTATCCGCGTTTCGCCATCGAGCGCCCCCCTCCCTACTCCGCCGCCTCGCTCTCCGCCCCGGGCGCCGGGGCGGGCGCCATCTCTTCGACCGCCGGCCGTGTTTTGCCGCCCTCGCGGGCATCGCGCGCGTAGCGCCAGGCGTCCCGCAGGCAGAACAGGGCCGACACGGCCACGGTGGCCAGGAACACCCGCCACAGCCACCGGCGCAGGCCCTCGAGATGCGCCCGCTTGTCCTCCTCCGGCGGCCAGCGCGGCGGCATCGCGTCGAGGAGTTGGTGGTCCTCCCCCGTTGGCGCCAAGTCCCGGCGGTACTGGCTGAGCAGTCCTTTCGCGTACGACGAAATCGCCGCGGTACGCTCCTCGTCGATTACGCGCGTCTGAATGATGAGCGACACCCGGCCGTCGTAGGACGTATCCGTCGAGACCGACTGGATCGCGTCCCCGTGCGTCGACTCCACCCACCATTTCACATCGTGGGCGATGGCCGCCAGCTTGATGTGGCCCAGCCCACGGAACATCTCGCCCAGGATCAGCGTGCGCGGACACTCGTCTTCCCAACCATTCATGCGCCGCCTCCCGGCCGCGGGGGCGGGCGGTCCCAGTTCGCGGCCATCTCGTCGAGTTTGCGGCGGACGCCTTCGGGCCGGAGCCAGCCGTAGCCCGCGCACCCGAGGGTGTGGAGGAGTCGATTGAGGTTTTTGTCGATCAGCGCCTTGTCGATCACGGCCTTGTCGGGCCGGCGGGGCCGGCTGAACGGGGCGAGGATGCGGGCCCGGGGCTTCGCAGGCGTCGTGGCTTGTCGCGCACATGACGTGAGGAAAGTCTGCAGATACGGCCGGGCGCCTTCGTCCCAATCCGCCGGCTCCACGGCCTCCAACTCCCAGTCCAACTCCCAAAGCCGAATGCTCCTGTCCTCACTCCCGGACAGGGCCCAGCGGCTGTCCGCACTCAGGCACACGGACTTAACCCCGCCCCAGTGTCTCTCCAAGGTGTGCAGGCATCTGCCCGTGGCCACCTCCCACAGCCGAACCGTCTTGTCGCTGCTCCCCGACAGGGCCCAGCGGCCGTCCCCGCTCAGGCTTACGCAGTTCACCCATTGCGTATGCCCCTGGAAGGTGCGCACGCACTCGGCCGTGGCCACCTCCCACAGCTTCAGCGTGTTGTCCCAACTCCCGGACAGCGCCCAGCGGCCATCCCCGCTCAGGCACACGGAACGCACGCGGTCACTGTGCCCCTCGCAGGTGCGCACGCATTTGCCCGTGGCCACCTCCCACAGCCTCAGCGTGTTGTCTCCGGCCCCGGACAGGGCCCAGCGCCCGTCGTCGCTCAGGCACGTCGAATACACGTCACCTCTGTGCCCTTTGAAGGTGCGCACGCACCTGCCACTCGCCATCTCCCACAGCTTCAGTATCTTGTCTCCGGCCCCGGACAGGGCCCAGCGCCCGTCGCCGCTCAGACACACGGAGTTCACCCATTCCGCATGTCCCTCGAAGGTGCGCACGCACCTGCCGGTGGCGACTTCCCATGCCCGGACGGTGTTGTCTCGGACGGAATGCGAGGAGCCCGCCCCGGACAGAGCCCAACGGGCGTCCGCACTCAAGCATACGGCCGTCACGGTATGCCTGTGCCCCTCGAACGTGCGGAGGCACTTGCCCGTGCCCACCTCCCACAACTTGAGCGTCCTGTCGTTGCTCCCGGACAGGGCCCAGCGAGCGTCTGCGCTCAAGCATACGGACCACACCTCGCCCGTGTGGCCGTCGAAGGTGTGCGCGTGCCGCACCTCCCGTACCCTCGATCGCCGGGTTTGCAGCGCGGCGAGCGTGTGCAACCGGCGCACCTCGGGATCCCGCTCGCGGCCGGGGACGGTCCCGGCCGCGGCGATGGCCTGAAGCGCGGAAGCGGCCCGGCGCTGCCGGAGGGCCTGTTCGGCAGCGGCGGCCAGCTTCCGAAACCGCTCGTCCTCCTTGCCGGCGGCGCGCACGTCCGCCACCCGGCAGAATACGCGCGGCGCCCTCAGCGAGAGACTTGAGAGCGCAGCGTGTACGTCCCACAGCTTCACCGTCCTGTCGAGACTCCCGGACAGGGCCCAGCGGGCGTCTGCGCTCAAGCATACGGATCGCACCTGACCGTCGTGCCCCTCGAAGGTGCACAAGTACTCCCCCGTGGTCACGTCCCGCAGCCTCAGCGCCTTGTCCGAATCCCCGAGCAGCGCCCAACGCCCGTCGCCGCTCAGGCAGAAGGGGTCGAGAGAATTCTCACGCCCCACGAGGGTGCGAACGCACGCGCCCGTCGCAAGATCCCACAGTTGCTGGCCCCTGGAGGCCATTTTGGCGAGGGCCCATCGCCCATCAGCACTCAGGCCCACTGACAGGGCACCGTGTTCGTCTTCCACCTCGGAGGTGCGTACGCACGCCCCGGAGGCCGTGTCCCACAACCTCAGCGTCCTGTCGGCATGTGTGGACACAGCCCAGCGTCCGTCCGCACTTAGGCACGCAGAGCGCACACGGTCGTCACGCCCGCCGAAGAGGCACGCGTACGCGCCCGTGGCCACATCCCACAGCCTCAGTGTGTCGTCACTGCTCCCGGAGAGGGCCAAGCGCCCGTCCGCGTTCAGGCACACCCAGTTCACCCACGCGGCGTGTCCCCCAAAGCTGCGCACGCACGTGCCTTCCGCCACATCCCACAGCATCAGCGTCTCGTCTCTACTGCCGGACAGGGCCCGCCGCCCGTCGGCACTTAGACTCAGGGCGTTGACTACGTCCTGATGTCCCTTGAGGACGTGAATGCACTTCCCCGTGCCCGCGTCCCACAGTCTGAGCGTCTTATCTTCGCCCCCGGACAGGGCCCACCGTCCGTCCCCACTCAAGCATACGGCCAGGACGCCGGACGCGTGCCCCTCGAAGGTGCGCACACAGGCGGGCGGGGCCTCCCGCGTTCGCTCGAGGGCCGCGGCCACGTGCGGGGCGTTGCCAGAGGCCTCGGCGGCCTCCGTGAGCAACCGCTGCGCCACGTCGCCCTCGGCGCGTTCCAGGTGCATGAGGCCGAGCAGGTACTTACGCATCCAACTCCCCGGATCGCTTGCGCGGACTTCCTCCACGCGCCGGACGAACTCCTCGTCGGCAATCTTCGCGCTGCGCCGTTGGTGGATTGCGAGGTTACACACGCTTTCCGTATGGTGGGGGTCGGCCCTGAGCGCTTCGCGCCACAGGGCCTCGGCCCGCTCGGGCTCGCCGAGTTCGAGAACGCTGATGGCCTTGTTGTTGAGCACGTCGGCGAGTTCCGCGGGCGCCGTAGGCGGCTGCTCGCCGAACGCCCGGCCCGTGGCCGAGTGGTAAACCTTGCGTAGCGCGTCTGCCACGTCGCGCATCGTGCGCGGCCGGGCGTCGGGATCGCGCGCGAGGCACTGGGCGAGCAATTCGGCCACGCCGTCCGGCATGGGCGGAATGCCCCCCTTGGCCGGGCCGTCGTCG
>JAFGTL010000024.1 GCA_016934125.1 Candidatus Hydrogenedentota bacterium | reverse complement strand
CGGATTCCACGAGTTGCAGGAGGTTATGGATCTGCGCAACCTGCTCCGGGTGGTGGTCGAGCCACTCGATGAAATGGCCGTCCTGGGCCTGCTCCGCAGCCCGCTGGTGGGCCTGTCGGACAACGCGTTCGTCGCATTGTGTTCGCCGGCCGGCGAAGCCGGGGCCGCCCGCACGTTGTCCGCCGCGCTGGCCGGCGCCGACGCGGAGGACGAAGCGGGCCTGGATGTAGAGGATGCGCAACGACTGCGGCAGGCGCGCGAACTGGTGGCCGATCTCCGGGCCCACGCGGAGCTGCCGCTCCCGGCCTTTCTGCGCCGCGTGCTGATCCGGAGCGGGTGCGAATCCATCCTGCTGGCGCAGGATTTCCTGGGCGTGCAGAAGGCGTTGAACGCGCGGAAGGTGGCGGATCTCGCGGAACGGTTCACGGGGGCAGCGGCCTCGCGGCTCGCGGCGTTCGTGCGGTATCTGGACGACATCGCGGCGGGCGGCATCCGGGAAGGGGACGCCCCGATGCAGGTGGAAGGGGCCCAATCCGTCACGCTGATGACGATCCACAAGTCGAAGGGACTGGAGTTCCCCGTCGTGGCGCTGCCAGACTTGGCGCGCAAGCCGAAAGCCAGCCGTGCGGAGGACTTGCTCCTGGACAGGGAACTCGGCCCGGCTTTACGGATCACCGGCCCGGACGGCGCGTCCGTCGAGCGCGAGATCCGTTATCTCGTAGCCCGGCGGGACGCCGAACTGGACGCGGCCGAGCATGCGCGGATCCTGTATGTCGCCATGACGCGCGCGCGAGACTGGCTCTTGCTGGCGGGCGCGGTCGGGACAAAGGGGACGGCCGGCTCGTGGTTCGGCTACTTGGACGGGCACTGGGATCTGGCCGGCCGGAGGGACGGCGACACGCTGGAAGGGGCCGGCTGGCGGGCAGTCGTCCGCCGCGAGGCTGCGCGCCTGGAGCCAGGCGACGGGGCGGCCGCGGAGCGCGGGGAGCCGTCGGATGAGGTGGTTGCGGCCCGGATCGCGCCGGTGCAGCCTGCCGGCAGCGCGAAAACGACGTTCTCCGTCACGGAACTGCTGCCGGTGATGGCGAAGGAATCGGACACGGCCGGCCCGGCGGGGGTGGCTGCGGCGCCCGTCGACGAGGGGCTGGACGCGCGGCTTCGCGGCACGCTCGTACACCGGCTGTTCGAGAAGTGGGGATTCGGCCCGGGCGGGCGGCCCGATGTAGCGGGCCTGGTGCGCAGGGAGTGCGCCGACGGGCGGCACTGGGACGCGGCGACAGCGGCCCTGACGGCTATCGCGGATCGCTTCGCTGAAACGGAAGTGTTCGAACTGCTTGCGACACAGCGGGCGATCCGGCGGGAGACGCCGTTCTTGCTGCGTGTGGGCGACGCCCTGGTGAGCGGCACGGTGGACGCGATGCTCGACGATCTGAGCGTGGTCGACTACAAGACGGGCCGACGGACGCCCGGCCACCACGCGGCCTATGAATGGCAGGTGCGGCTGTATGCGGCTGCGGTCAGGGCGCTCACGGGGCAGATGCCGCCGGCGGGCTGGTTATGCTACGTTGATGCAGAGCGTCCCGAGGATCTGGTGAGCCGGGTTGACGTGTCGCCGGAGCGGATCGACGAGGCGATTGGGCGCGCTCATGAAGCGATCGAGCACCTGCGCCAGGGGCCCCCTCAGGCGCGCGAGGAGGACGTAGGATGAACGCGGCGTTCGACGACGTGCTGGACTACGTGAATGGCCTCGAGATCGTGGACACCCACGAGCACCTGCCGGCCTCGGAAAGCAAACGGCCGCAGGACACGGATGTGCTCCGCGAATACCTGACGCATTATTTCAACCGCGATCTCATTTCGGCCGGACTGAGCAAGAAGGAGTTCGCCCAGGCCACGGATGCGGCGCTGCCGATCGCGGATCGATGGCGAATCGTCGAGCCATACTGGGAGGCGGCGCGCGCCACGGGCTACGGGCAGTGCCTCGATCTCGCCGCACAGGGCCTATACGGTATTCCGAAGATCTGCGCGGAATCCATCGAGGAACTCGATGACGCGTTCCAGAAGAGCCTGGCGCCGGGCCATTACCGGTATGTGTTGAAGGAGAAATCGCGGATCCACGTCAGCCTCGTGGACTCGGATCTCGATTGCGACAGGGAGTTCTTCCGAAGCGTCTACCGGCTCGATTCGTTTGTGTATCCGTCGTGCCACAACGATCTGGCCGGGATCGAGCGGCGCACGGGGCTGCGGATCCGCCGCTTCGACGACTGGCTCGAGGCCTGCGAAACCGATCTCGCTGCCGCGCTGGACAAGGGGGCGGTGGCACTCAAGAGCGGGCTCGCCTACGTGCGCAGCCTGCAGTACGCGCGGGCCACACGCCATGAGGCCGAGGAGGAGTTCAACCGGTTTATCGCCACGGTACACCGCGAGGCGTGGCTGTCGCTGCCCATCGAGGCGAGCCGTAAGTTCCAGGACTACATGATGCATTTCGTGCTGCATCTGGCGGATCGGCACGGATTGACGTTTCAGTTCCACACCGGGTTGCAGGAGGGCAACGGGAACGTCATCGCGAACAGCGATCCGACGCTTCTGTCGAACCTGTTCATCGAGTATCCGGGCGTCAAGTTCGACATCTTCCACATCGGGTATCCCTACCAGCAGGCGGTGTCGGTGCTCGCGAAGACGTTTCCGAACGTGTTCATCGACATGTGCTGGGCGCACATCATCTCGCCGCCGGCCTGCGTGGACGCCCTCGCCGAATGGCTCGAGGTGGTGCCCGTCAACAAGATCAGCGCGTTCGGCGGCGATTTCTGTTTCGTGGACGGGGTGTACGGACACCAGGTTCTGGCGCGGCGGGACGTGAGCAAAGCGCTGGCGCGGAAGGTGGAAGAGGGCCTGTTCGACGCGGCGCGGGCCAAGGAGATCGCGGAGATGGTGTTCGTCACGAATCCGCGGCGCCTGTTCGGGCTGGGCCGGAAGAGGTAGGCAAGGCGGCCGAGTCGTTTCCGTTACAGGCGGGCGGGTGCGCCGGGGCGTTTGAGCACGAAGATGTAGCGCCGCTCCATGCCCAGCCAGGCGAAGTAGGGCATCCGCGCGATCTCTTCGTAGTCCTCGCGAAGGAAAAACGAGACGGCGTAGGTGTCGTCGAGCACCCACCATTCCTTGTCGCCGCGCTCGTAGAAATCCCGCGTATCGTGGAGTTCCATGAAGGTGTCGCTCGTATACATGCCATTGAACTCGTAGCCGCCATCGATCCGCTCAGGCGGCGCGCCCACCTCGTTGCGCAGGTAATCGAGGCCCGCCCAGCGCGCTCGGTTCCAGGCGAGGTAATCGTGGGCCGCCGCGACGGAGAAGAGGTAGAAGAGGGCCAGCGTGAGGCCGAGCAGGGCTTTGCCGGCCTTGGGGAGCCGCGGCGTGAGCCCGCCCGCGCACAAGACGGCCGCTGGGATCAGCACCGGCAGCGTGTAGCGATCGAAGGCGCAGGAAACGAAGGGGTTGTACGAGGAGGCGGTGACGAGGGCCGCCCAGAAGAACAGGAACCAGCCCTGGCCCCCGGCGAATGGGCCGTCGGCCTGCGGGGGGGCGTCGGAAACGGGCTCGCCGGGCCGGAGCCGGCACCGGTGGATGAGATCGGCCACGAGCACGCCGCCGGCGGCCACGGCCAGCAATGTGATCGCCCACCACCAATCGCCGATGTGGACGGGGGCCCAGCCGCGGTATACGTACTGGGCATAGCGGAGGAGGAGCGGCCCGGTTCCGAGATCGTAGAGGATGTTGTAGAGCACGGGCAGCGGCCGGCAATGGACAAAGAGCAGGAAGGATGCCGCCAGCGCGGTGAACGCGCCGAATCCGGCCCATTGCGCGGGGCGCCAGCGTTCGCGGCGCGTGACGAGTTGGGAGGCCCGGGCCCAGGCGGCTGGCAGCACGTAGAGCCCCATGTAGGTGGTGATCACGGCGGCGTAACTGAAACACAGGGCGATGCGAAACGGCCAGGAGCGGCCCGCGGAGAAATCGTGGCCGGGTGCGCGCGGTTCCTGGGCGGCCCGCCATATCAGGAAGAGGAGGCCGGCCGCCAGCCAGGGGGCCAGAAAGGCGACGCAGTGCCGGAGCGGGATACGCTGCCGGCGTTGGTAGCTGACAAGGGCCGCTGCCAGGGCGTAGGCGCCGCCGGCGCACACGCCGAACTGCCGCAGGAAGAAGGCGGCGCCGCCAAACGCGCTGGCGAGACACACGTCGCGCGCGCGGCCGGAACGCAGGGCGCGCAACGAGAACAGGGCGGAGAACGCCATGAGGGTGAAAAAGGGCACATCCGTCATGAACGTGAACGAGAGGTTGACGAACAGGGGATTGCAGAGCACCAGGGCGCCGCACAACAGGGCCGCGTTCCGGGACAGGCCGCAGGCGCGCGCGCACCGGGCCACGGCCCAGCAGCCCAGTGCGGCGACGAGGAGCGTGGTGGCGCGCAGGGCGGTGAAGCTGAATCCGAACAGGGCGGCGGCCAGTGCCCCCCAGAGGATCTGGGGCGCAGCGCTCGGGGCTGCGAAGGGATGGCGCACCAACCGGTGTTCCTTGAGAAGCGTCTGCACGCTTTTCGCGAACAACCAGTCGTCATTGAGCGGGAAATCGCCCCGCGGGTTCACGAGCACGACGGTCACGAGAAACAGGAGAAGCAGCGGGATAAGCAGGCTTTCTCGCGTGAGATAGCGCCACCACCGCGGCCCGGGAGCGGGCGCCGCCGGGCGCGGGGCTTCCCCCGGCTTGCCGGCCTTGGCGCTATCGGGTTTGCGTTTTGTTTTTCGCCCCATATCCTCCCCCTCAGGCAACGCGCATGACGATAGCAGATTGCCGCGCAGAGATGCCACGCCCCAGATTCTAATACTAAGTGCACGGTTTGAGGGTGAAGCCCTTTTCCGTCGGAGCCATCCGTCGCTCACCTTGAGCGGCGGCG